>JAFUCG010000201.1 GCA_017459795.1 Erysipelotrichaceae bacterium
CAGTTCAACCTGCATGTATTCAAGCAGCTTTTTATCAGAACTGCTAACGGCTAATCCATTCTGCAGGTTATAGAGGAACTGAACCGGCGGTACATCATAGCTGTTTTCACCTTTGACAATGCTGACTTTTTTACTGTTAATGCACTTGCTTCTTAAGGCATCAATGTCAAAGGTACCATTATCAATGTTAATGCAGTCAGTTACATATACACGCATGGTTGGTATGTCAATGCTGTAAACGGTAGCCATCTGTGCAATCAGATCAAGATATTCCTTTGTTCTGAATTCTGAAGGCATTAAGACCGTACTGAATCCTCTTAAGAAGGCATTGATGTCAAAGTCAGGTTTAATGTCCTGATAGGCTTCCCGGTTTATCTTATTGAAATTCAGTTCATCATTGAGATTCCACTTTGAATTAAACAAGGTCAGATCAAACTGGCTTGTTATTTCCATGTCATTTTCATCATCAAACTTCTCGTTCAGATGTAATTGACAGGTAATGTCATACTGCTTTTTACCGACTTTCTTCATGTAAAGCCGTGAAAAAACGTCATGCTGAAGGAACTTGCTGACACTTAAAGGCTGCTGAAGTTCAAATCTTAGACTGTCATCCTTACGGTTATAGAAGGTCTTGACTAATTTGAACTGTTCCAACAGTTTTAAGGATGCTGCAACATCATTAATGGTAACATCCAATAACGTAGAAAGTCTGTCAATCGTCATTTCGTAATTACGGCGATTGGCTTCTGCTGACAATAAATGATAAAGGCTTAAACCGTTATTACCGATAAAAGGCAAATACAAAACAGCGAGCGCCAACATGTTCTCGTTGTTTAGACTTAAAAACTGAGTAACCCTATATCGGTTAGAGCCTTTTATCTCCATTTTTTATAATTGTTCCTTTGAATTAAATTTTACTATATCGTTTATCGCTTTTTCAACGCTCTGAGATAATTTAGACACAGTTGAATTGTTTTTGATTACCATATCTGACAGCTGTATCTTCTTATCGTCAGACATCTGATTTGCCATGATAATCTCAGCTTCCTGCCTGCTCATTCCTCTTGAATCGGCAAGCCTCTTAAATACCGCTTCCTTATCAGCAGTAACAAGTATATTACAGTCGAAGCGTCTGTACCAGTCTGTTTCAAACAATAATGGCACTTCTGCTATGACGACACTTTCATTCTCATGATTCTTATAGAATTCTTTTACTTCCTTCCAGATGAGTGAATGCAGACAAGATTCTACTTCACGCTTGATATTCTCATCAGAATAGATCATCTTACGAATGAAAGCCTTATTTATCTTCTTTATATCACATTTAAAGATTTCGGCAAGACTTTCCTTGGTAGAACTCTTCTTTAATAACTCAGCATTGACCTCATCACAGCTGATGACAGGATAGCCCAGCTCTTTCATCATCTGAGAAGCAGTTGACTTGCCAGAGCCAATGTTTCCGGTAACTGCCACAAACAGGGCTTTTTCTTTCTGACATGACGGGCAATAGTATGTACCTCTGCCGTTAACAAACTTCTTTCGGATAATGTCATGGCAAACCAGACATTCTTCCTTTTCTCTGGATTGAACATACAGTTCCTGCTGGAATAATCCGGTTACTCCAAGAGATGAAGTATATGATCTGATGGTTGTACCGCCTGCCTTTATGGCTTCTTCCAATATCTTTCTGGTAGAAGCGATTATCTCATCCCATTTGTTTAAGGAAATGTAACAGGCCGGATGTTCAGGATTGATCTTTACGTCAAAACATATTTCATTGGCATATATGTTGCCGATTCCGGCAATCATGCTCTGATCCAATAACTGACTTTTTATTGCCAGCGACTTACCCTTACAGTAATTCTTCAGATACTCGGCAGTAAGTCTTTCATCCCATGGTTCATAACCTAACTTATCAAGAGCAGTAAGATGTTCCCCTTTCTTATAGAGGTACATTCTGCCGAACTTCCTGACATCATTGAAATGAAGTTCACCCTTATCCAGATAGAAGATTACATGACTGTGCTTATCAGGTTCTGCGTGTTCTGGATATACATAGAATTTGCCTTCCATTCTCAGATGAGCTACCAGAACATAATCAGTAAGCCCAAAGATCAGAAACTTGCCCCTTCTGTCAAAGGAAAGGAACTGCTGATTAACCAGGCTTTCTTCAAAGACCTGCTTTGAAACGTTATCGATGATCTTAGGCCATCTGACTTCTACTCTATTTATAATTCTGTTGCTTATTCTTTTTTCTAATGTCCTGACAACAGTTTCTACTTCCGGTAATTCAGGCATTTACTTAACCTCCAGCCATGTGTTGCCACATTCAGTCTGCGCTAACAGAGGGACCTTTAATGTCAGTGCGTTTTCCATTTCCTCTTCAACCAGAACCATTAATCTGTCCTTTTCCTCTACAGGTACATTCAGTATCAGTTCGTCATGGATCTGTAAGATTATTTCAGACTTCAGGTTCTCCTTCTTCAGACGGTTTCTGACGTTCAGCATGGCGATTTTGATCAGGTCAGCAGCACTGCCCTGAACAGGTGCATTCATTGCGGCACGCTTACCAAATTCTTTCAGAGAACGGTTTGAACTGTTGATTTCAGGAATCTCTCTGCGGCGGTTAAGTATTGTGGTAACATAACCTTTTTCCTGACAGTCTTCTATGGTCTTATTCATGAATTCCTTTACTCTTGGATATCTCATGAAATACTGGTTAATGAAGTCTCTGGCCTGCCATACAGGGATTTCAAGTCTTTCTGCCAAACCAAAGTCTGTCATGCCATAGTCAATACCAAAGTTAATGGCCTTGGCCTGACGTCTCATTAACGGTGTTACATCTTCTTCAGAAACATTGAACACGTCCATGGCAGTCTTGGTATGAATGTCCATACCATTCTTAAATGCTTCTATTAAGGCTTCCTCATTGGCCATGTCTGCCAGCATTCTTAACTCAACCTGAGAATAGTCAGCCCCGACAAATACACAACCATCTTCCGGTATGAAGGCAGCTCTGATCATCATTGCTTCTTCATTTCTGACGGAAATGTTCTGTAAGTTTGGATTTGAAGAAGACAGTCTGCCTGTTTCAGCAATGCACTGATTGAATTCAGAATGAATCTTGCCATCTTTCTCAATGTATTTCTTCAAACCTATCGCATAGGTGCTGTTAAGTTTGGCATACTTACGGTATTCAAGTATTTCATGAATGATCGGATGCTTGTCTTCAAGTTTCTTCAATACTGAAGCATCCGTAGAACGCTTTGTTGATCTCATTAAGGCAAGATCATCATATATGACTTCAGCGAGCTGCTTAGGTGAATTGATATTGAATTTCTTACCTGCCAGCTCATAGATCTTCTTTTCCAGAACATCAAGTTTGGCGGTTGTTTCTTCTGCAATCTTATCAAGTACTTCTGACTTGACGGTAACACCCTTTCTTTCCATTTCAAAGAGTACTTCAGCTAATGGAAGTTCAAGTTTCCAATACAAGTCATGCATGTTGTATTCTTCCAGTGTCTTCATGACCTGATCAGCTATGGCAGTAAACTTATCAGCTACCAGACAAGGATAATGTGAATCAAACTTTGGTTCACTGAAAAGATCCATTTGGCCGGCAGATGAAGAATCATTGCTGACGGTGGCGTGATATTTGATAAGTAAGTCATCAAGAGTCTTGATCTTACTGTCAGCCAAAAACGCTGCGATCTTAAGGTCAATTATGTTATTTCTAACTGTCAGACCATGCTTATCCAGCAAGTGATACCATTTCTTTACATCATAAAGGATCTTTTTTCTGTCACTTTCCAAAAATCTCTTAAAGCCAGGATCGTTAAAGGCATTTTCAAAGGTAATGTAATAATAATTATCGCCACTGGCAATAGCAATGCCGTCATCATTGGTAAATATGTTTACACTATTGGCAAACATGTCATCTGAACACTTTGAAATGACTGTTTCCCTGATTTCCTTTTTAACAGGTTCAGATTTTTTGGTTACTTCATGAATGAAGGAACGCATTTCATACTTACTGTAGAAAGCCATAGCATCTTCACTGTCAAAGTCATAATCACACTTGCTTAAGTCAATGTCTATTTCAGCATCGGTCTTGATGGTGGCTAACTGCTTACTGAGGAAGGCCTTATCCTTATCATTGACCAGGTTTTCCTTTAACTTACCCTTAATTTCATCGATATGTTCATAAAGGTTTTCAACGGTTCCATATTCATTTAAAAGCTTGATGGCAGTCTTATCGCCAACTTTGGTAACACCAGGAATGTTATCGCTTGGGTCACCGCTTAAGCCCTTTAAGTCTATTATCTGCAAAGGCTTTAACTGGAAGCGTTCATATAGTGCAGCTTCATCCATGCATTCCATTTCGGTAATGCCCTTCTTCATCAGCCATACCTTTGTATTGTCGTCAATCAACTGTAATAAGTCCTTATCACTGGTTAAAACGTTAATGTCATTGTCCTTATTACTGCGGGCCAAGGAACCGATGATGTCATCAGCTTCAATGCCATGCTGCTCATACTGGGTCATGTGAATGGCATTCAGATATTCTCTTACGATTGGAAACTGAATTACTAAGGAATCAGGTGTCTGTTGTCTGGTGCCCTTATATTCACTGTAGATTTCGGTACGGAAATTATGTTTGTCATGATCAAAGGCAACGACGACCTTATCAGGCTCAATTACCTCAATTGCCTTCTGCAGCATGGAAGCAAAGCCAAAAATGGCATTTGTTGGTATGCCGGAACTGGTCGTCATCGGACGGCCATATATTGTTGCAAAATATGCTCTGAACAGCATTGAGTTTCCATCAATCAATAAGATCTTTGCCATAATTCCCTCCTTGAGCAAAATAGAAGTCAGTGACTTCTATTTTTTAAATGCATCTTCCAAAGTGATCAGATTATCATACATTATCGTAATATAATCCTTGTTCTTTTCTATGTCAGTAGCTGACAGTTTTGAAATGCTTGAAAGTGATATTTCGGTCAGTGATAATTCTTCCTTAACCTGTTCATATAACTGCAACATGTCTTCAGGCAATGTCTCGTCCTTAACGATGTATTTTACATCATTATCCTTGATAGCCTGTTTAATGACATTAAGCTGTTCTTCCGTAGGTAATACACCATATTTACTCATTACCAGTGGATATAACTGTACGTAGTATGGTTTCTGCCAGTTACCGAATGTACAGCCAACAGTAACAAGTTTGACATTCAAACTCTTCAATGACTGATATTCAGCGTCCATTCTGACTAATGAAGCCTGCAGGTTCTTGAAGTTGTTTTCAAAAATCAGAGCATCTTCAGGGTAATAACTCTGTAACCAGTCCTTGATGGTTGAAGCCATTGAAGCCATGGCAATTGGATCCAGCCAGATGAACGGGTCCTTGTCATATGTGTCTACCATGTCAAACAAATCAGTATTGTAATATTCAGATTCAGTTGTTACGGTAACACCGTTAACACTTCCTGTCGTATATCTCTTGAACTTGTTTACGGCAGACAGATTAGCCAGATTTATGATCTGGAAATCATAACTCATGATGTCATTTTCATAAATGTCCATGTAAGGTTCCAGTTCACCGATGTGAATGAAGAGCGTTGTTCTTTCCAGAATGCTCTTATAATTAGGAACCATTTCAGCTCTCTGAATGAAATCATCTGTACTAATGTATTCAACATCAACGCGGTCACCCGCTAACTGTTCAACGATGTATTTAACTGGATATATGGTAGTTGTTACTGTGGCTCTCTGGTTACTGCAGCCGCCAAGACAACAGCTTAACATTGCTATTACGAGGAACAAAATAATTCTCTTCTTCATAGTTAACCTCCGAATCTCATTATAGCATAATTGCCTTTTCAATTACACTAAAGCTTGCCGTGTTCTTTAAAACTGTAATATCCGCAATTACTTACGATTACGTGATCAACTAAAGGAATGTTCATGATTGAACCGGCTGTTTCAAGTTCCGTTGTTACCTTTTCGTCTGACCGTGATGGTTCACAAACGCCACTGGGATGGTTATGGGAAACAATTATCTTTCTGGCATTAAACTTAAAAGCTTTCTTGAATATCTCCCTTGCTTCCACATGCACATTATCTATGCTGCCTCTGAATAACTCTTCATAACCCAATACTCTGTTTTTAACATCAAGAAAGATAACCACAAATACTTCCTGTTCCAGATATCCATAGGCACTTCTTAACCATTCAACGATTGATGAAGGATCACTTATTACATCCTTTTCCAGTACCGTTTCATAATTCAGTCTCCGTGCTATTTCCATCGAAGCCAGTAATAAGGTTGCCTTTGCCAGCTTAATGCCCTTTAATTTCATTATTTCGGTAAGAGAAAGACGCATTATGCCATTGAACCCTCCTGTTTCTCTTAATAATTCATTAGCCATTTCAACACTGCTTTTACCCTTATAGCCGCTGCCTAAAAGAATTGCCAGTAATTCACTGTCAGACAAGCTGGCCACACCATAGTTTCTGATCTTTTCCCTGGGTCTTAAATTTTGTGGTAATTCCTTAATTGTCATACCTAAAAATGGGGTTAATTACCCCATGTAAGATTTAATCCGGCGAAGGACACCTTCCCTCTGCTGGAAAACAGAATTTTAAAAATCGCTGCTCCCATGGCCGTAATCGCCATGTAAAGAAACAGCTTACCCGCTGTAAAGGAACCACCGGACAATTCAGCACATTGACGTTCATCTAATAACATAAAAACCTCCTTAATAAACTATTGAGTTTAATAAGAAGGTTACCTACTAAATCAGTTCAAAATGTTTTAAGGCATTATAAATGCCATCTTCATTAATGTCGTCAGTAACGTAGTCGGCTACTTCCTTTAATTCATCAGCACTGTTACCCATGGCAACGCCAATACCGCACATCTTGATCATTTCAATGTCATTGTCACTGTCGCCAAAGGCCATGCACTCATCTAAGGTAACGCCAAGGAAATCACACAGATACTGAATCGTCTTACCCTTGTTTACATTCTTACTGAAGCATTCATTTGAGCCGGCAGCTTTAACTGCAGAAACAAACTTAAGTTTTGGAAACTCCGGTTCCAACAGTC
>JAFUCG010000202.1 GCA_017459795.1 Erysipelotrichaceae bacterium
GGGAACTTGACCAGAAGAAGGTTGAAGAACTTGATGCCACCTATAAGCCTGACAGAGTAGTCATTGAATTAAACGGCATGCAGGACGATAATCTTTTGTTTAAGGAAGTTACCGGAAATCAGTGGCTAATCGTTGACTATCTGACATTCTTTGATGCCACACAGTTAAAATTCCAGATGCTTAACTGGACACAGTTTGTTTATAATCATGTCATTAATTCAGCAGTTTGTTACATCAACCGTTCAGATGATCAGGACCTGGTTTATTTCCGTAACAATCTTAAGGCCATTAACAGACAGTTAACTGTTGTCTTCCTGGATAATGACGGCAGAGTCACCAATAAGGTAGAACAGCAGTTATTTGATACATCCAAGCCATTAGTAATTGACGATGATGACTACGGCTTATGGTACATTGATGCCGTTGACAATGCGGAAAGATATGATGGCTGTACAATTACACTCAAGTTAAAGCTTCTTGATGTTGTAAAGAGATATAAGAATGTCTGCATCATGGGCAGACAGGCAATGGTCTGCTGCTCAAATGATCTGCAGAACATTGGTTTGACATGTGTTGACGTTGATTCTAAGAAGATCGACAAGAATAAGTTCTACACCTTAAAAGGCAACTTGAAGTGCCTGGACGATGAAGAAGGCTTTAAGACCTGCGTACTGTACGTCAAGGACATTGCCGAAGCAGAAGCACCACAGGATGAGTATGTCAGCTTTAACTAACAGAAATCTGTTCATAAAAGAAATAATATTTGACTGGAATGCAGAAGATCTGGATCACTATGTCTCAGATATCTCTGCCTTAAGAAATACCGAAAGTGTTGTTTTGGATAAAAACATCACTTTCTTTGTAGGGGAGAACGGTACCGGTAAATCTACCTTGCTTGAAGCCATTGCCTTGGCTTGTGGATTCAATGGGGAAGGTGGAACGATCAATTACAGCTTTACCACCTATGATGATTATTCCAATCTTCATGACCACATCAAGATAATCAGAGGTGAGAAGTTCAGGTTCGGTTATTTCCTAAGAGCTGAAAGCTTCTACAACGTAGCAAGCAAGGAAGAAGAATACGGCCACGCACGGGGTGGTATTCCGCAGGATCTGCATTACATGTCACATGGAGAAAGCTTCCTAAGATTCATTCAGAACTATAATGGCAAGGGTTTATACATTCTTGATGAACCTGAAGCTGCCTTAAGCCCACAACGTCAACTGACACTCATGATACATTTAATGGACATGACCAAGGACGGCTCACAATTCATCATTGTTACGCATTCACCGATTTTATTGGCCATGCCTGAAGCAACGATCTTGTCCTTTGAAGATGGGGGAATAAGAGAGATATCATACGAAGAAACAGAGAGTTATCAGATAACAAAGATGATGATTGAAAATCGGGAAATGTTTCTGAGTAAACTGTTAAATGATGAACAATAGAATACTTAAAGTGTTATTTATAATTAAAATATGCTAAAATATCTTTAGCAAATATATACATAAAGGGAGGGTTTATATGCCATTAGTAACATCAACAGAAATGTTTAAAAAAGCTTATGAAGGTGGTTACGCTATTGGTGCTTTCAATGTTAACAACATGGAAATCATCCAGGGTATCACTGAAGCTGCAAAAGAATGCAATGCACCAGTAATCTTACAGGTATCTAAGGGTGCCAGAGCTTACGCTAACCGTACATACTTAGTTAAGTTAGTAGAAGCTGCAGTAATCGAAACAGGTTTACCTATCGTATTACACTTAGACCATGGTGATTCATTCGAAACATGTAAGAGCTGTATTGATGATGGATTTACATCAGTTATGATCGATGCTTCAAGCAAGCCATTTGAAGAAAACATTGAAATTACCAGAAAGGTAGTTGAATATGCTCATGCACATGGTGTTGTAGTAGAAGCAGAATTAGGAACACTGGCAGGTGTTGAAGATGATGTTAAGGTAGCTGCTGAAGATTCTTCTTACACACGTCCTGAAGACGTAGAAGAATTCGTCAGAAGAACAGGCTGTGACTCATTGGCAATCGCCATCGGTACAAGCCATGGTGCATACAAGTTCAAACCAGAACAGTGCACACGTAATGAAGAAGGCATCTTAGTACCACCTCCACTGCGTTTCGACATTCTTGAAGAAGTTTCAAAGAGATTACCAGGTTTCCCAATCGTATTACACGGTTCATCTTCAGTTCCACAGGAATATGTTAAGATGATCAATGAAAACGGTGGAAACATGCCTGATGCAGTAGGTGTTCCAGAAGAACAGTTACGTAAGGCAAGCTCAATGGCAGTATGTAAGATCAACATCGACAGTGACTTACGTTTAGCCATGACAGGTACAATCAGAAAGTACTTCAATGATCATCCTGATCATTTCGACCCACGTCAGTATCTGAAACCAGCCAGAGAAAACATCAAGCAGTTAGTAAAGCATAAGATCGTTGACGTATTAGGCTGCAACGATAAGATCTAATCTTAAATATTTGCGAATACACAAAAGGGCATCAATCTGATGCCCTTTTGCATGTCTTTTCAGTCAGGTAACGGATGACATTCTGTCTGGTAACGATTCCCATCAGAACACCCTGATCATCAATTACCGGTACGAAGTTCTGATTCATGATCTGTGATACGAGGTTTTCGACCGGGGTAGTTACCTTGACAGGTGGATTAAATCCTTCTCTTAGGATTTCCTTGATGCTGTGTTTTTCCTGGTCAAAGATGGAATAGTTCTTTGTTTCCAATATGTTCCAGAGAAAGTCACCTTCAGAAACGGTACCAATGTACTGTCCGTTTTCATTTATTACCGGTAAGGCTGTATAGCCATGAAATCTCATTATTTCCAAACCCTGTCTCAAAGTCTGGTTTTCTTCCAGATAGCCAATCATCTTTTTTGGCTTCAACAGAAGAAGAATGTTATCAATCATTATATTAACTCCTTTTTAAATACAACCTTATTATACTTTACAAATATGAAAAGAACGTGAACTCGGTTATAATTAAGGGGAGGTGAAACTTTTATGAAGTTGAAGTTTATAGGAACAGGGAACATAACCGCAATTGAAAACAGTGCCAGTTATCTCATTGACGACCATGTACTTGTTGACTGTGGTAATGGCATTGTCAAAGCCGTTGGGCAGGCTGGTCATGAGGTAAATGACATTGATTTACTGGTCATTACTCATTTGCATGGCGATCATTTCCTGGATATTCCGTTTTTAATAATGAAGCGCTGCTTTACCGGGGCAGATAATGAGTTAAGGATATTATGTCCAAAGGGAACAAGAAAGGCTGTTGATGACTTAATGGTCTTAGCCTATCCTGATGTATTTGATTTTCCGGCAATTCTTTTAGGTGCACACGCTGAATTTGTTGAATACGAAACTGAGAGTAGCTCTTATGAATATGGAAAATATACGATAAATACTTATCCTGTAGCCCATGGTGCCTTTGAAGATGCCTATGGCTTAACCATCAGTGATGGAAAGAGCACCATAGGATTTTCTGGGGACAGTGCCTATTGCGAAAACATTGATACCATCGTTGAAAACAGTGATGTTTCAGTATTGGATATGAGTTTTGTCAAAGGTGGCTATGAGCACATGGGTTTGGATACGATGGACATCATCGTTAATAAGTTCAGAAAGCCAATTTACGCTACGCACATGAGCAAGGCTTCAAGAGAAAAAGGCTGTCAGATCAACCTGGCATTCCTGCATGTACCAGAAGATGGGGACGAAATAGAGATATAACATGATCGAAGTAAACATTGACGGTAAGAACTGTCAGATTATTGAAAAGGGGAAACCTAATAAGGTCATATATCTGGCTAATGAAGACAGTCTGCAATTGGAAAACTATCTTTCTGACTGTAATGATTATCTATTGGTCTGTTATGGCGTAGAAGACTGGAACCGTGATTTTTCACCA
>JAFUCG010000203.1 GCA_017459795.1 Erysipelotrichaceae bacterium
CATCCAGTTTTCACGTGTTTCATCACTGATTGAATCCAATGCTGTCTGAACAGCGTTGAAGAATTCACCGCCACGTGTGCCTTCCTGTAAGGCGATTGATACTGTTGTATCGATGTCGAATCCCTTTTCTGTTGAGAATGTTACCATTACGAGATCAGAATTTGACATCATCATTGACTTAGCTTCAGCTGTCTGACAAACGATACCGTCAACGTCGCCGTTTGTTAAGGCTAATACCATTAATGGGTATGTAGCTAAAGGTGTTGAATGAACTACGCCTTCGATCTGGTCGATTGCTTCATCATTGATTGTGTTGAGCTGACCAACTAATCTCTTACCTGCAAACTGCTGAATGTCATCAAGGTTTTCTAAACCTGAACCCTTTAATACGACGATAACTTCACCCTTTGGATCATAATATGGAGTTGTGAAGTCAACGCTCTTTTCTCTTTCTTCTGTAGCTGTCATGTCACCGATGATGGCATCGATGTCGCCATTGACTAATGCTGGAATCAAACCGTCCCAGGCAATCTTCTTAATGACTAATGTCTTACCTAACTTGTCAGCGATGGCCTTTGACATCATAACGTCGTAACCGTCTGCGTAACCGCCTTCGATTGCTACTGATGTGTCAGTTGCTTCTGCTAACTGGAAGTTAAATGGAGCACTGTCTACTTCCATGCCAACTACGAATGTGTCTTTTTCTGCTGGTTCATCAGCTGGCTTTTCTCCATTTGAACAGCCAACTAAAACGAAACATAATACTAATAATAACGCTAATACTTTTTTCATTTTCTTTTCCTCCTGCTTTATGCTACCCTCTAAGCACTCGATATTCTTTTGAAAATATCATTTTAATTATACAAAAAACAGACTGGCTGTTCAATATGCCAATCTGTTTAGAACTGCATGAAAATGGTTTCATTTGCAACACTGAATAAGAAAACTCATCTTACAGATACTTCTGTATTCTATCCAGCAGAGTTGTCTTTCTGTCGTAGTACTCCTTACGCTTTACTCCTGCTAAGAAAGCCTGCTTCTGGCCGATCATTATTAAACTCTCATAAGCTCTGGAAACGGCAGTGTACAGTAACCTCTTCTGTAACATGATGCCGTATTCATTAGCCATAGGCATTATTACGATCGGATATTCACTGCCCTGCGCCTTATGAACGGAAACGCAATAGGCATGAGTTATGTTCATGAAGGTTTCTGAAGTATATTCAACTATTACCCCATCAAAGTTAACGATCAGTCTGTTCTGATTGTTGATGTCTTCCTTACTGTAGATTATTTCTTCTAAGATGCCAATGTCTCCATTGAAAACATCGTCATCAGGCTGATTCTTAAGTTGTAGGATCTTGTCCCCTTCTCTGTATGTCCTGTAGCCTACCTGCAATTCTCTTTTGCCCTTGGCAGGCGGGTTGAACTGCTTCTGCAAGGCCACATTAAGGGCATCAATGCCATTTATGCCATTGTACTTAGGAGCAAGTACCTGGACATTCATGAAACCTTCAAATAAAGTATCATATCTGTTTAAGGCATGCTCTTCTACCTGTAAGGTAAGATTCTTGATCTGGTAAGGATCGCACTCAAAGAATCTGATGTCATTTTCACTTACAACATCTTCACATATGTCTTTCTTTATCTGGTCAGCCAGTTCAATGATGTCACTGCCCTCATGCTGGCGGTAGATCTTTTCCAGCTTTACAACCTTGAATCTTTCTGAATCCAATAAGTCCTTTAATACGCAGCCAATGCCGACTGAAGGCAGCTGGTCCTGATCACCGATCAGAATCAGTTTCTTGATGTTAATGCCAGCTTTAAAGAGGTTATAGAATACCCACTGATCCAGCATTGATACTTCATCAATGATCAGTAAGTCAATGTTTAACGGATCTTCTTCATCCCTGGCAAACTTGCCGGTATCCTTATCCCATCTTAATAATGAGTGTACGGTCTTGGCATCACATTCCGTTAATTCAGCCAGACGCTTGCTGGCTCGGCCGGTTGGAGCACACAGGGTAATGATATATTGCGGATACAATCTCTTACACAGTTTTACCATGCCTCTGACAATGGTTGTCTTACCTGTACCGGGACCACCGGATAATATTAACAGGTCGTTGTCAAAGAAGGCTTCTATGGCTTCTTTCTGCTTATCCTGATAAGTTATACCAAATTCCTCTTCAATCTCTTCTATGCCGTCTTTAATTTCCTCAGAATCGATTTTTTCAAATGACTGGCTTGGAAACATAGCCAGATACTGGGAAATGTATTCTTCGGCCTCATATTGAGAGAACGGATAGATCCTGTCTTCTTCGATCATGATCTGTCTGTCTCTTGAAAGCGCAGTAAGTATTTCATCCAGATCATAGTTTTCGGCATCAATGCTCTTGACCAGTTTTTCCTTAAACTCATCAAGTAACATGTAACTGTCGCCGCGTTGCACACACCACTGCATCAACTGATAACCCGCAAAGGCTTCCAATCTATATGGATCATCAGTTTCAAAGCCAATTGACTGAGCAAACTTGTCAGCCGTCACAAAACCGATGCCATCGACATCGTAAACCATCTGATATGGATTATGCTTGACTACCTTCATCAGATCTTCGCCATAGACCATTTCCAGTCTCATGATCATCTTCATGGTCAGATGGTTACTGGTAAGATAGTAGTATTTATCATCAGTGTCCTTGCTTAAGCCTGCCAGAATGGCTTCCTTCTTCTTTAAGGTCATGCCATTAACCTCATCAAGCACACTGGCATCTTCTCTAATCAGATCTATCAGGTTAAGGCCCAGAGTTTCTACCATGGTCTTAGCCATCTTAGGGCCAATGCCCTTGAACTCAGGGCCGGAAAGATAATGAATAAGGTTACCGGCATCATTGAGCTTTACCTTTTCAAATTTCTCAATGTTGAACTGCATGCCATAGCGTGGATGTTCCCCATACTCACCATAGAGAACATATTCGCTTTCCTTATCCATTTCCGGTAAATATCCGGTAACGATGACTTCATCTTCGCTTCTGTCATTCAATTCAAAAACAGCTACCGTGTAGCCATTTGAACCGTGATAGATGTTTTTAATGAAGTGTCCCGTTATTGTCATAGAAATAAACCCAGCGAATTATTTAACATGTGTATTAAAATGGCACAGATGATGGAATCAGAATTCTCATAGGCCATGTTGATTATGAAACCTAAGCCACCATAAAGAAATATATATATCAAATCTGAAAAATTACCATTAAGTAATGAATCATATACGTGTAAAAAGCCAAACAGGAATGAAGCGATTATCATTGCCCATAATTTACCTACATGTTTCTTACAGAGGTTGTAAATACTGCCTCTGAAGACCATTTCCTCTACTATTGGCGCAAATATTACCGAGGCGAATATCAGATAAAGCATGTTTTCCTGTTTCAGGATATCAACCATGCTCTGATTACTGCTGGTGGATAAGCCTGATAAAAAATAAATTATGATACTGGCAGGTATCGTCAACAGAAACATTCTGGCAATTGACTTCACTACGATCATGAGATTTTTTGAAATATCACTCATGAACTTCCTGATGCCATAGGCAATGAAATCCTGAGCCAGTAATACGGTAGTCACCAGAATGAATACGTAGATCAGGATCTGAACCAGATACCCGTCACCAATATAGCCGTTTCTGTACAGATATACTAAAAGCCTTGGATACAGAAAGTTATAACCAAGAGCATAGTGCAGGATTATGAGGATACTGTTAAGTAAAGGAATCTGTTTTCTTTCTTCGCTCACTTTACAGCTTCCTTTACTAATTCATCATGGTCCTTGCCATTTAAGAAGGTCTTTTCAATTACCCCACCGCCCAAGCAGACATCATCCTTGTAGAAGACGGCCTGCTGGCCTGGCGTTACAGCGCCTACCAACTGTGGATATTTTACCAGATATAAGTCATCACCATATGGTTCAATGGTTACGTCATTGTCCTTCTGACGGTATCTGAACTTGGCTGTTCCCTTGATTGGGAAAGTTACATCAGCCAGCCAGTTGACACCTGATACTAAACAGCTGTCACTGTTAAGCCAGTCAGTTGAATGGCTGTTGGCAACGTATAATTCATTCTTTTCAACATCCTTGCCAACGACAAACCATCTGCCCTGGTTACCGCCAATGCCCAAGCCCTTTCTTTGGCCAATTGTGTAGTATAAAACTCCACCGTGAGTTCCTACTACTTCCTTACTTACAACGTCAATGATATTGCCGTCGTGAGCCGGTAAATAGTTATTCAGAAACTCCTTGAAGTTTCTTTCGCCAATGAAACAGATTCCTGTTGAATCCTTCTTGTCCGCTACGGCTAATTTAAGCTCTTCTGCGATTCTTCTTACCTCAGGCTTGGTTATTTCCCCTAACGGGAATAAAGTGTCGTTCAAAGCCTCTCTTTTAATCTGGGAGAGGAAGTATGACTGATCCTTATTACTGTCCAAGGCCTTTAACATTTCACTGTAACCCTCATAATGCTTTACTCTGGCATAGTGACCGGTGGCTACCTTTTCAAAGCCCTGTTCATAGGCAAACTTAAAGAAGGCATCAAACTTGATGTATTTATTACACAGAATATCAGGGTTAGGTGTTCTGCCCTTCTTATATTCACTTAAGAAGTTAGTAAACACGTCATCCCAGTATTCCTTGATGAAATCTATTCTTAATAACGGTATACCCAGGGCATCAGCGACCTTCTGAGCATCATGGTAATCCATTTCCTGAGGACATACTTCATTGTCTACGGTTGGATTGCCCAATACATCATTATTGGCTGCTGAGTCCCAGTTGCGCATGAAAGCTCCGGCTACTTCATAGCCCTGTTGTTTCAATAAATAAGCTGCGACAGCGCTGTCTACGCCACCTGATAAACCAACTAATACTTTCATACTCATCACCGTTAAACATTATAACATATAATGAAAATATCCTCACAACTGTGAAGATATTTTGTTTAAGCTTCTCTGATTTTCCCGCAAGAACTGTAATCAGGGCACTGCTTGCAGCAACTGTCCGCGATTGTTCTTAACTGTCCAGGTACAAATACGCCTATTTCTTCGTCATCATATCCAACTAACAATCTTCTTTCATCCATCAGTATCGGTCTTTTTAAGATTGATGGATTACTCTGAATAAAACGAATCAGTTCACTAATGCTCATTGAATCAAGATCGATATTTGACTCCTTAATTACCTTTGAACGTTTGGATATGATGTCATCTGTACCGTTTTCACTGCGTTCGAGTAAAAACCTGATCTCTTTCTCATTCAAGATCGTGGAGAAAATATTCTTTTCAACAAAAGGCATTTCATGATCTTTCAGCCATTGTTTTGCTTTTCGACATGAAGCGCAACCAGGCGAGGTATAAATAACTAACATAATCATCCCTCCCTATACGCTAATATATTAAAGCATTTCAAATAAAAAGAAAACCTCTTTTTTAAGAGGTTCTGTGTCAAAAATGGCGCGCCATGCAGAAATCGAATCCACAACCTTCTGATCCGTAGTCAGACGCTCTATCCAGTTGAGCTAATGGCGCATGTGCACATTGGTGCTTTAATATATTAGCAGAGTATCAAACCTTTTTCAAGGTGTTTTTATGGAAAAAGGTTCTCAAAGCCAACAGTTATCAATGTGCCTTTATATTCGTCTAGTGCTTATACTTTTCTACGATCTTTAATGCCTTATCAGGATAATTGGTAATTATTGAAGTAATGCCTAACTTGCAGCCCAATTCCATCTGATATTCTTCGTTAATGGTCCATACGTTTACTTCAAGCCCATTCTTTCTTGCTCTTGGCATATATAACGGGTCTAAAAGGAAGTACAGTGCCGGATGCAAGGCATCACCATGGTTTTCCCTTACATATTCAGGCACATTTAGAAAGCCATCTTCATACAGGAAACCAACATATGCATCTGGGTCATAGGCTTCTACTTCCAGACAGCTCTGATGATTAAATGATGAATATAATACCTGATCCTGGATTTCATGCTTTCTGACCATGTCGATGGTCTTTTTTACTATGTCAGGATAGTTAATGATGTTAGACTTTATTTCAATGTTTATTAACTTACCTGTTCCCTTAAATAATTCCAATACTTCTTCTAAAGTAGGAATGTTACAGAATTCATAACCTTCCTTATGATTATTGAAATTAAAGCTTCTTAACTCTTCAAAAGTGTAGTCCTTTACCCAGCCTTTGCCATTGCTGGTACGGTCAATGAGCTCATCGTGTATGATTACCAATACACCGTCCTTACTCATCTGAACATCCAGTTCAACACCATCAGCGTTCATGTCCAAAGCCATCTTAAATGATTCAATTGTATTTTCAGGAGCATAACCGCTTGCTCCTCTGTGTCCTAATACCAGTGGATATCCCTTACCAATCTTATGCATGTAAAAATCCTCCAACACTTTAATTATAGTCTAAATATAAAGATTGTTGCAGGAATATTGTAAATTACAGACAATAGATAAGTACCATACATATATTTTGTACTTTTTTATATCGTTATTTTGTACATTATAGTATAATATAAGTACAAATAATTGAGGTAACACACATGATAATGATATCAATTTCAGACTTCAGAAAAGATGTAAAAAAGTACGCGGAACTGGTTAGACAGGAGGACATAGTGGTAACTAGTAACGGTAAACCGGTCATGAAAATAACAGATCCAATAAAAGATCGAAAGCAGAAGTTAAAAAGTCTCAAGGGCATTGTAAAAACTGATAAGACTTGTGAAGAGGTAATGGAGGAAAAGTTGAAGACACTATGATAATAATGTTTGATACCTGTGTCATACTTGATTATCTCCTTGATAGAGCTCCATATGCTGACGACGCTGAAAAGTTGCTCATGGAAGTTGCCGATGATAACATAACAGGTCTGTTAAGTGTAAAATCATTGATGGATATACACTACTTTTTAGAGCATGCTACACATGATGAACATGAGGTCCGCAGAATACTCAACGCCTTGCTTGATGTTCTTATCTTAGTAGACTCTGCTTCAGACGATGCCCTTATGGCATTGTCATCTGAAATGAATGACTACGAAGATGCCTTGATGGTTCAGACAGCCTTAAAGAATGGTGCTGAATACATCGCAACAAGAAATCTCAGGGATTATAAGCATTCTGATATTCAGGCATTATTACCAGCTGAAATGCTTAATATGTTGAAAATCGTCTGATTTGTGCTAGAATAATTTCAAATACAAAGACGATGTTGTAGTAGAACACCTGCCCCTGGTAGAAAGTGAATCAATGACAGTGAGAAATTGATCCAAGCATGTGCTCAAAGTGGACCATTATCAGTAGCTTAGGCCGGTTGAACCGTTATCTCTAGAGTGATCTTATACCATAAGATAATTTGGGTGGTACCACGTTTACAGCGTCCCAAAGGGATGCTTTTTTTATTTGGAGGGATTGAATTATGAAAAGAATGGTCAGTGGAATCAAGCCTACAGGTGAACTTACCTTAGGTAACTACATTGGAGCCTTAAGAAACTTTGTAAAGTATCAGGATGATTATGAACTTTACGTTTTCATTGCGAATCTGCATTGCGTAACCATTTACATGGATCCAAAGGAATTAAGAAGAAACCTTAAGGATGCCATTGCCTTATACTTAGCATGTGGTCTGGATCCGGAAAAGTGTACCATATTCCTGCAGTCAGATGTCTATGAACACGCTCAGCTCGGTTGGCTGATGACCTGCATGAGTTACATGGGTGAATTAAACAGAATGACTCAGTTTAAGGAAAAGACTCAGAACGCCAAGGATGAAAGCATTACTGCCGGCTTATTTGTTTATCCGCCATTAATGGCAGCTGACATCCTATTGTATGACGCTGACTATGTAACAGTTGGCGAAGACCAGAAGCAG
>JAFUCG010000204.1 GCA_017459795.1 Erysipelotrichaceae bacterium
CGCGGAGTGAAACGGAGCGCCCGATTTTTGGATTTTTGTCAACACTTTTTCATCATTTTTTTGTTTTTTCTGCAGAAAAAAAGAAGGCCAAGTGTTTCACTTGACTCTCCCTAGTTAATCTAACTTAACTTAATGACATTGACCAAGGTACTGCTTTATTTGTTCTAGTCAAACAGACAGATGTACTGTTTCTTCTTGCCTTTTCTGACGATGATTACTTTTTGATCGATGGCCAGATCTCTGGTGATGATCTCATTTTCATCATTGTGTCTGACATTGTTAAGGCTGATGGCGTTATTGCCCAGCATTTCTCTGGCTTCTCTTCTGCTTGAACAGATGCCTGAGTTAACTAACAGGTCAATCAACTTCATGCCGTCTTCGGCCTTGATATTTGGTACCTGCTTGGCGCATAACATGATATCATCAGCTGTTAAGCCATCAAGGTCACCGCCGAATAAGGCTTCAGAGATCTTAACGGCCTTGTTGTATTCTTCTTCACCATGTAAGCCGGTAATGATGTCCTTGGCTAAGGCCTTGTGGGCTAATCTCAGATGAGGAGCTTCATTGTGCTTCTTTTCAATTTCCATGATTTCATCAGGAGTTAAGAAGGTCAGCTTCTTGAGGTAGTCAATGATCATTGAATCCTCAAGGTTGATCAGGTACTGGTACATTTCATAGCTTGATGTCTTGTTCTTATCTAACCATAAGGCATTTCCTTCAGTCTTACCGAACTTCTTGCCGGTAGAATCTGTAACTAATGGCATTACCATGCCATAGGCTGTCTTATCAAGTTTCTTTCTGATCAATTCGATGCCGCTGGTGATGTTGCCCCACTGGTCACTGCCGGCTACCTGTAAGGTACAGTTTCTGTTTTCATATAACCATAAGAAGTCCAAGGCCTGTAAGATCATGTAGCTGAATTCAGCGAAGGTGATGCCGGTTTCCATTCTGCTTTTTACCTTGTCCTTTGCCAGCATGTAGTTGACATTGAAGTACTTGCCATAGTCACGTAAGAAGTCAATGACGTTAATGTCCTTGGTCCAGTCGTAGTTGTTTACTACTTCAAAGCCAAAGATATCTTCGGCCTGCTTCTTTAAGCCGGCGATGTTATGGGCTACTTCTTCATATGTGATCATTGGTCTTTCAGCATCTGGTTTTGGGTCACCAATCAAGCCTGTTGCACCACCAACTAATAAAAGAGGGTGGTGGCCATGCTGGGCCAGTCTCTTTGAAATCAAGAATGAAGAATAGTGGCCGATGTGCATTGAATCAGCGGTTGGGTCTGTTCCGATGTAGAAAGTCAGACCGCCTTCATTAAGCTTATCAATTAATTCTGGTGAACTGATGTCCTGAACTAAGCCTCTCCACTGCAGTTCTTCGTAAAATGTCATGTTACTCATAAATGTCTCTCCTTAAAAATAAAAAAAGCCATAAGCCTAAGGACTGCGAAGTGCAGCGGTACCACCTTAGTTTATGAACTTGCTTCATACACTCATTACTCTTAACGCGAGTTATACGTCCTGACTCCGGAGTCGTAAATTCCATCTCTGTCAGCTACATATATTTTAACAAACAACTTCCTTAAGTCAATAATCTGAAAACAATTTAATTAGTCAATGTAAGACCTTTGTGTGCTATAATATCACAGAGGTGAAAATCTTGAAAAAACTATTGATAATTCTGTTAGCTTGCATCATGCTTGCCGGATGTCAGAATAACACCAGACAGCTTGATGATGAAAAATATAATGCTTATCTGACCTATTACCAGGCGATCCTGGATACCGAAAACAAGGGCACAACCTGTCAGGACTTCAACATCGAACTCATCTCCAATAAGATAGGTGAGAACAGATACCGTTATGATGTCATCATTGACCAGCCAAAGGTTGCCATGTATGACATTAAGGTTCTGGTAATCGTGGAAAACGTTGATGGAACGATAAATACCACAGAAATGATGCCTTCAATCGGAATCTTCGAAGATGTATCATACAACATGGTGCCAAACCAGGTCGACAAGGAAAAGATGTTTGTTCAAGGACTGGATCTTTCAGTCGTAAGTAATGAACCAAGCATTCACTTAGGCGTAATGGTAAACTATGGTAAGAAGGACGGCAAGGAAGGGACAACACATTTCTTCGAATTAACGACCACATATGTGGAACCTGAACAGCCAGCCGAAACAACCGGACAGTAATCTCCTGAAAAGGAGATTTTTTTATGGCACACAAAAAGCGACTTTTGCAAGTCGCTTCTGTATGCAGGTTTTTCCGAATAATTACATCTTTCTGTTGTAGTATTCAACAACGAGTAATTCATTGATTTCCTGATTTAATTCACTGCGTTCAGGTAATCTTACATATTCGCCCTTCATTGTCTGAGCGTCAAATGTAACGAATGCTGGAGTATTTAATGTAGCTTCCATAGCATCCTTGATAGCTGAAGAATTCTTCATGCTGTCCTTAACTTCAATGATTGTACCAGGTTTGCAGTGGAATGAAGGGATGTCAACCTTCTTGCCGTTAACTAAGATATGTCCATGGTTAACTAACTGTCTGGCGCCTCTTCTTGTTCTTGCTAAGCCCATACGATAAACAACGTTATCCAGACGTGATTCTAATAACTGCAGGAATACTGTACCAGTGATACCCTTAGCCTGAACAGCCTTGTAGAATGTGTTGGCGAACTGCTTTTCGTTTAAGCCGTACATGAAACGGATCTTCTGCTTTTCAGCTAACTGCTGGCCATAGTTAGAACGCTTGATTCTCTTAGTAGGACCATGCTGACCAGGAACGTAGCTTCTCTTTGTTAATTCTTCGCCTGTTTCCAATACTGAGAAGCCTAATCTTCTAGACTGTCTCCAAACAGGACCTGTCATTCTTGCCATAATAATTTTCCTCCTTGATGACATTGCCATCAACAGGTGCAAATCAATCGTCTTGGTGTTGGCCCTAGGTGTTTTCACTTGAAGCAGCAAGTTACTCGTCACAATTGAATTTGGCCAACGCTTGAAGACAACCTTTGCATGCTGCTAATAATCGGCTTGTATAATATATCATTTACCACATGCTTTGTCAAAGGAAAAGTTGCTTAAAAGCCTTTAAATAAGGGCTTTTTCATCAAAAACGTTCCTTGAAGTCAACAAGATCACTAAATGATCAAAACTGTCAGCTCACAAGCTATAAAATGAGAGAAATGTTTTGATGACAGTCATGAAAAAACTTTCAGTAATAGGTAAAAAGTTAATGCTTCATATTGTACTTTTTCGCACAATTACAGCCTTATTATGTTACAATATTTAAAAGAGGTGTTTTACTATGGATGAAACAGTAAAGATACAGGATTTATTACGTCAATATGCTACTAATCCATATTTTTATGTTGGATTGGCAGTTGTTATCATTTTAGTCATTTTCTTAATTGCAAGAAACAACAGCAAGAAGAAACTGTTAAAAGATGTAGAGGAATTTCAGGTTAAGCTGAATTCTTTAAAGAGCGTACCTTTACCTTTCAAGGTCACTAAGGCACTGGCTTTAGCCAGAGTAAATAAGGATATCTATGATACCTTCAAGACATGCCAGGAAAGCTTTGAAACCGTCCAGACTAACCTGAAGAAGGTTCAGGAACTGATTGCAGATTCTGACGAATACATTCAGGTCCGTAAGTATGGCTTAGCCAAGAATAACAATAACGACATCAGAACACTTCTTACCTCAACATCAAAGACTGTCACTGATCTTGATAAGCTGTTAAATACCATCCTTGAAGAAGAGGAAGTACAGAGAAGCAAGATCACTGACTTAAAGGAAATCTATCATGGCGTAAAGCAGAAGATCAATAACAACCCTGATCAGTATCTGTTCTGCTGGGAAGCCTTAGACCAGAAGATTACCGGCATTGACCATCTGTTCTCAGAATTTGAAAACATCATGCTGGCAAACAACTTCGAAAAGGCTACTGAAAAGACCGAAGAGATCAGAGGTGCCATCAATAACCTTAACGACATCGTTGAACAGATTCCTGATCTGATCAATGTTGCCAAGGGTGAAGTACCACAGATGGTTGAAGACGTTCAGAATTCATACACCCTGATCAAGAACCAGGGCGCTTATCTGGAACATCTGGAAGTTGGCAAGAACCTTGACCTGATCAATGATTCATTACAGGAAGACTTAAAGAAGATCAAACGCTGCGACATTGAAGGCGTTAACGAACACTTATTGGATTGTGAAACACGTCTTAACCAGCTCAATTCACAGATTGAAAAGGAAAAGGACAGCTATACAGACTTAGTAAGTATGCGCGAAGTAACATCACGTAACATGACTCAGCTTACAAGCACTGTTGAAAAGCTCAACAGCAACTATGAGGAAATGGCTAAGAGATATGGCTTACAGCAACAGAATGAAGGCTTGGATGATGCCAGTGCAAAGGCCAAGACATTATCTGAACAGTGCCACATCTTAATGAACAGCATTCAGGAAAACAAGAATCCGGCATCTACTTCCCTGATCAATCTGTCTCAGCTGAATACTGAAATCGTAGTATGTCTGAATAATGTCAATAAGATGTCTGAAGCCGTAAGAACAGCTTCTAACGATGAACAGAGTGCCAGAGAGCAGCTTATCAAGTTATCAATCGTCTTAAGTGAAGTTCAGGCTAAGATCAGAAACAACCGTATTCCTAACATTTCTACCCAGTACAATGACGATGTCATGAAGGCTGAGGAATACATCAACAAGCTTGAAGCATTATTGAACGAAAACCCAATCAACGTAACATTAGTCAACTCATTGAAGAACAGTGCAGTTGAACTTGTATACCAGTTATATGAAAGCGTAAGTAAGATTTTAGGCACCGCCATCATGGCTGAAAATGCCATCGTAATCGGCAACATGTACCGTTCTACTTACCCTGAAATCGACAGTGAACTGACCAGAGCAGAACTTGCATACCGTAATGGCGAATATACTCAGGCCTTTACAATTGCTTTGAATACGATCAGAAAGGTTGATCCGGAAACAGTTGAAAAACTGATCAACAGCGGTAAGAAGGAAAGTAATTAATGAAGTATTTTGATTATGCTTCTACTACTCCTTTAAACCCGGAAGTTTTAAAGACGTATGAAGAAGTGCTGGCCAGATACTATGTGAACTCTGAGTCCATATATCCAGCCGGTTTGGAAGTAAACAGATTAATGAATAAATCCCGCCAGCAAGTGGCGGCTTTATTGCATGTGGAGGAAAAGGAGATAATCTTTACCTCAGGTGCCTCAGAAGCCAGTAACCTGGCAATCAAGGGTACCTATTTCAAGAGAAGAGAAAAGGGTAAGAGGATCATAACCACCTGTGTTGAGCATTCCAGTGTTCTTAACAGCTGTAAGTGGCTGGAAGAATATACCGATTGTGAAGTAGTATATCTGCCGGTAAATGAGCAGGGTGTAATATCAGTTGATGATCTGAAGAAGGCCATGACTGATGACACCATCTTAGTTACAATAATGTATGTTAATAATGAATCAGGGGCTATCATGCCTATTGATGAAGTCAAGAAAATAGTCAGAAAGTATCCTAACTGTTATCTGCATGTTGACTGTGTACAGGCTTTAGGTAAAATAAACATTGACTTTACTGATATTGACATGGCCAGTTTCTCTGCTCATAAGATCTATGGTCTCAAGGGAAGCGGCATTCTGCTAAAGAAACAGCATGTTCAGCTTGCTCCAGTCATCTCAGGCGGCCAGCAGGAGCTGCGTTTAAGAGGCGGAACCACTAATTCACCAGCCAACATGGTCTGGGGAAAGACCCTTAGACTTGCTCTAAACGATCTGGAAAAGAAGTATGAAACCGTACGTCAGTACAACGAATACGTCAGAAGTGAACTGGAAAAGATCGATAACGTGGTAATTAACTCACCAGATAATGGTCTGCCATATGTTTTGAACTTCTCATGTCTGACAATTACCAGTGAAGTCATGATGAATGCCTTGGCTTTGAAAGATTACTGCGTAAGTGCGCAGAGTACCTGCGAAAGTGAACAGGCTTCATCGCATGTCATAAGTCAGATGTTCAATGAACCTGACAGATTAAAGGGAACCATCAGAATATCCTTCAGTGCTTCACAGTCATGGCAGGATATCAAGGGGTTCGTAGAGGATTTAAAGGAGATTATTGTAAAGTATGGCTGATTTACGTTATGAATACATATTAGTCCGCTTTGGTGAATTAAGTACCAAGGGCAAGAATAAGAAGGACTTCATCAAGAGACTTGCTGTAAACATGCAACAGGCCTTAAGAGATTATCCTGATCTGAAGTTTGAAAGAACCAGAGACCACGTCTACATTCACCTTAACGGTACCGATCCATTTGAACTGGCCCCAGTACTCAAGAATGTATTTGGCTTACGTTCATTTGCTCCAACCTTAAAGGTTGAAAACGACATTGAGAAGATCGTAGAGGCTGCCTATGAAGTAATGAAGAGCAAGAAGGGAACCTTCAAGGTCATTACCAAAAGAGCCAACAAGCGCTTCCCAATTCATTCAGATGGGGTAAACAGAGCAGCTGCTTCAAGAATTCTGAAGAACTGCCCTGATTTGAAGGTTGATGTTCATGAACCTGATTATTCACTGATCATTGAAATCAGAGAAGAAGCTACATATGTCATGGCTGATACGATCATGGGTTTAGGCGGTTACCCGGTAGGAGTAGGCGGTAAAGCCATGTTAATGTTGTCAGGCGGCATCGATTCACCGGTAGCCGGCTATCTGACAATGAAGAGAGGTGTTGAAATTGAGTGCATTCACTATGCTTCAATGCCATATACATCTCAAGAAGCTTTAAATAAGGTAAAGGAACTGGCAAGGATCATTTCATCCTACCAGGGTAAGATAAAACTGCACATCGTACCTTTTACAGACCTGCAGCTGGCCATTTACAACAATTGCGATGAAGAATATGCGATTACCTTAATGCGCAGAATGATGTACCGTCTGGCTGAAAGATTGGCTAAGGAAAACAACTGTCTGGCAATTGTCAATGGGGAGTCAATTGGCCAGGTAGCTTCTCAGACCTTGGAAAGCATGGACGTCATTAATGCGGTAACCAACATGCCTGTAATCAGACCGGTAGTTACCTATGACAAGCTGGAAATCATTGATCTTGCGGTAAAGATCAATACCTATGAAACATCAATACTGCCTTATGAAGACTGCTGCACCATTTTCACACCTAAGAATCCGGTAACCAAACCGCACATTCACAAGGTTGAAAAACAGGAAGCCATGTTCGATTTTGAACCGTTCATTGAAGAGGCAGTTAAGAATACGGAAACAATTACGATTTATCCAACCACAACATTTGATGAGATAGACATTTTGTAAGATAATGGAGTATGACTATGAAAAGAATACTGACTGGGATTTTAGTATTACTGACATTAGCTCTATGCTTCAGCGTGCCTGTACATGCCGATGACTCAAATAATGACCCAACTCAAGCGGATAATGAAACCGGCAGCTGGATAGAAGACTTAAGATTAATGTATGATGAAGGAAGTATCCCTATCGAAGTTGCCTTTGACTTATCTACGGTCGGTCAGACTGGCTATTGGGAATTTGAGTACAATGACGATTGGTTCAAACAGAGCGCTGAAAACTATAATCATAAGCTGGCCAGGCTTACTTTTGGCATGGCCATTTCTTCATTCCGTCCAAACTTTGATCCGGATACTCAGGGTGACCCGGCTACCCATGTAAGAGATTTCTTCAATCAGGCTGGCTTTACGGATCTGAGAATGGATGACTATGACAAGAACCCGTCATTATATACTGTATCAACCTTAATGGCTCACAAGCACATTGATGATGAAAACGGTGGCTTTGAAGTACTGGCCATTGGCATATGCGGTGGCGGTTATCAGAATGAATGGCTCTCTAACTTCACCATTGGCGATGAAACACTGCACGTTGGCTTTAACAGTGCTGCTGGTGAAGTATTTGACCGTGTATTCGGCTACATCGCTCAGAACCAGTTAACAGGCAGGAACATAAAGATATGGTTCGGCGGTTTCAGCCGTGCAGCCGCAATCAGTAATGTATTAGCTACCAAGCTCATTGACAGTAAGCAGTTTACGACTAAGAACGTTTATACATATACATTTGCCACACCAAGAACGACAAAGGATCCAAAACCGGGTCAGTATCCGAACATCTATAACATTGTCGGTAAGATGGACCCTGTACCATCAGTACCTTTTGCGGACTGGGGTTATGAACGTTTTGGAACAACCTTTTATCTGCCGTCTCAGCAGACTGATTCCAATTACAACATCAAGCAGTCTACTGCTTCATCAGTTTACTATGATTTAGTCGGTACCTATTGGTGGAATAACGTTGAGCTTGATACCAAACTCAGAGTATTGCTTAACTACATGCTGAAGATCTCACCAACCAGTGCCGTATATAAGCAGCACTTACAGGATCACCTGATTGACATCTGGGGCAATAAAACTGTTACAAACATCATGAATGAACTGATGCAGGTGGCTGGCAATAAGGAACTCATTAACGACAATAACAAGACTGAGGCAAACAGCTTATTAACATACATTGCCTATTCAGCATTCGGTTTCGCAACCAAAAGCGACATCGAATCAGAATACATGAATGAGAATGCGACCATTGTCGGTAACTTGGCTCATGAACATACCCCTGAGGTATATCTGTCATGGCTGTTTTCCTCTGAAAAGGGGGAATTGCTCTATTCCAATCAGCTTGATTACTTAAGACTTGTCATTGCCGGTAATGTTGATGTTGCCTTATTTGACATGGATGAAGAAGATGGTCTGGTAAAAGCCGTCATGGGAAATGGCGACTACGAATATGAGTTTACCTATGATGGTAAGACCTATGTTTCACCATGGTATGCTTCTGCCATATTCATGTACCGTAACAAGAATGACACCATTTTACTTATTCCAAAGGATGCCAATTACAAGGTAGTAATCAGCTCCAACATGGATCAGACTGTTACACTGCATGGCATTCAGCTTAGAGTTGGTCGAACCAATGGCAGTTTCAGTAAATTATATAAGTTAAACATGAAAAAGGGTGGTTTCGATGTCATCTATTCACCAAGGGACAGAGATTTGAACGGTGATGGCTATTATGGCATCGTTAACGGGGATACCTTTGATGTTTCAACCATATCAAGAGGAGATTCAACATCATTCGCCGTTGAACTGGAAAGAAATAACTTTCTCAATCTCAGCTGGCGTGAAATTGTAGTAATTGCCTTTACGGCACCAACTGTGATCTTTGCCTTAATGGCCTTGATTACTACCTGGTTAGTAGGCAATCACCGTCTGAAGAGAAAGAAGAATGCCGGACAGATCCGCAGTAATGCCGTATATGACAAGATTCCAAGCACCTGCATTACACTTTGTGTCGCAATGTTTGTGCTTCAGGAAATGGCTTACTGGCTCATGCCTGATTACCTTGAACAAAGAGGCTTATTGAAGTTAGGCATCAGCTTAAGTGCCATCTATCTGTGTAACCGTGGCTTCAGCAAGCAGCCTACCAGCCTAAGCAGAAGTATCTTCATTGCCATGATCGTATGTTGTTTAGGTGATGTAACCATTAACTACAGCTTCATGCTTGGCGTATTCATCTTTGGAATAGCCATCCTGATACTATGTCATCGCTTCTACCTGTATGAGAAACCTGAAAAATGGCAGTACATCATGTTTGCCATCAGTTCAATTGGTGTAATGGCTTACATAATTGTCAACAGACAGGGCTCATTAAGCTGGACAGTTGCCATGTCAGTTTATGCACTTGCCTTAAATGCCTTGTTAATATTGGCATTAACAATGCCAAAACGAATAAGATTTGGGGCAATATGTCTGACGATTTCCAATGTTCTGATCTTCTTTAACCAGATCAGAGGAACATCATTAGTAACTCACATAACTTCACTGGCTATTGACTATGTGGCAATCATGTGCTTTGCCTACAGTACCAGATATAAGAAGCCGTATGAAAATGATGATGTTTCCATCATTCAGAAGCCGGCTGCCCAGATCTAGAACAAATAAAAAAAGATACTTCAATCACGAAGTATCTTTTCATATGTTCTTATGATTAATTAAGCCTTCCAGTAACCGTGTAAGTTACAGTGTTCATAAGCTGCCAAAACATCTTCATCTTCAGCCAGCAGGAATTCAGCAACTGGTTCTTCACCAGGATTCAATGTCTTTAAGTAAGCTGACTTTGTTGTTTCAAGAATAATGAATTCAATGTAATGAGCTTCCAGCATTGGATGAGCTACGCTTCCAACTTTAACTGTTACCTTATTGCCATCCTGTTCAATTACAGGTACATGCTTTTCCAAAGCACCGTCTGTTGTATTAGGAACTAATTCAACCATTGGTTCGCCGCAACACTTTGTTGGACACTGGCTTCCTTTTAATTCCAATACCATCTTTCCACATTCCTTACATTTTAATACTTTTACTGCCATGTATTATTATCTCCTTATCTTTAACTATATTTTAGGCAATAATGATATTTCTTACAAGTGAAATTGACCGAATGTGAATAATACAAAAAGAATGTCGGAACATGTTATTATTGCTTTGAAGTTAATACTAACTTCGTTTTTAACCATTTTTTTGCATTAATTACAACCAGCTTCTTTTATGGTACAATAGAACACAGAGGTGAAATATATGGCATTTGAATCATTAAGCTCACGTTTGACTTCTGCCTTTAAGCACATTGCGGGCAAGGACAAACTTACCGATAAGAACATGGAGGCAATGTTAAGAGAAATCAGAATTGCCTTACTTGAAGCTGACGTTAACTATACAGTAGTAAAGAATTTCATAAATAAGATCAAGGAAGAAATGGTAGGCATTCAGGTCTCTGAAGCCTTGGATCCAGACCAGCAGGTTTACAAGCTTGTTCATGAAGAGATCATCAAACTGTTAGGTGAATCTGCAGAGGGAATCACATTCCGTTCCAGCGGCATTACAACGGTCATGGTCGTTGGTTTACAGGGTACGGGTAAAACTACATCCGTAGCCAAGATTGCCAAGCTGATCAAGGAAAAGAACAGCCGTAAGCCTCTCATCATCGCTGCCGACATCATCAGACCGGCTGCCATTGAACAGTTACAGACCTTAGGAAAGCAGATCGATGTTGAAGTATTTACCAAGGGTGTAAATGTTGATGTTGTTACTGCCGTAAGTGAAGGCTTGAAATATGCCAGCGCCAACGGTTATGACACTGTATTAATAGATACAGCCGGACGTCTGCACATCGATGATGATTTGATGGCTGAATTAAATACCTTAAAGAATAAGTTCAGACCTGATGAGATCTTATTGACAGTAGATGCCATGACCGGTCAGGACATTGTAAATGTTGCCAAGAGCTTTGATGATTTGCTACACGTTACAGGTTTAATCGTTACCAAGTTTGATGGCGATGCCAGAGGCGGTGGCGTCTTATCTGTCAGAAGCATTACCGATGTACCTGTAAAATACGTAGGTACCGGTGAAAAGATCACTGACATTGACATCTTCTACCCAGACAGAATGGCTGACAGAATCTTAGGCATGGGTGACTTACAGTCATTGATTGAAAAGGCTGAAGCTGAACTTGATGAAGCCGCCATGCAGAAGACTGCTGAAAGAATGATGAACGGCAAGTTCGATTTGAATGACTTACTCATCCAGATGAAACAGATGAAGAAATTAGGACCTTTATCAGGCATCATGAAGATGTTACCGGGCATGAACCAGTATAGTGAAATGTTGGATAATACAGACGCTGATGGCCAGATGAAGAAGACTGAAGCCATCATCTGTTCAATGACTCCAGAGGAAAGAAAAGATCCTTCAAGATTACGTTCTTCTCATAAGAACAGAATCGCCAAGGGATCAGGAACAACCGTTGCCGATGTCAATAAATTAATCAACAGCTTTGAAAGAATGAAGAAGCTGATGAATGGCATGGGATTAGGTGCATTCCGTAATTTCCGTTAATTGAAAGCTGTTAAGCAAAAATACTTGACAGGCATCTGAGAATTGTTATATATTATTCGAGGACAATTATTGAAGGAGTATATTTATGGTTAAATTACGTTTAAAGAGAATGGGCGCTAAGAAGCAGCCTAGTTACAGAATCGTTGCTGCAGATTCTAGAGCACCTAGAGATGGTCGTTTCATCGAAATCTTAGGTTTCTACAATCCAAGAAGCAATCCAGTTGAAGTTATCATTGATGAAGAAAAGGTTTTAAAGTGGTTAAACAATGGTGCTCAGCCAAGTGACACAGTTAGAAACATCTTATCAAAAGAAGGAATCATGAAGAAATTTCATGAACAGAAGCAGTAATGATTGATTACGAAAAAGTCTTAATTGATTTAGTAAAACCTATGGTTGATGATCCTGACAGCGTCAGAGTTCAGACCATGGACAGTATCAATGAAAATGAACTGGTACTGTATGTTTATGCTAAAAACGAAGACATCGCCAGACTGATCGGCAGACAGGGCAACATGGCCAGTGCCATCAGACAGATGATGTCAGTCTGTTCACGTTTAGACAACAGACGTATCTCAATTAAATTTGAGTCTTATTAGGATGCGTTTGCATCCTTTTTTGGAGGTGCGCCATGGAATACATTAAGGTCGGACACATTGTTAATACCTTTGGCATCAGAGGGGAACTGAAAGTTGAATCTCTTACTGACTTTGCAGAAATGAGATACAAGCCTGATCAGGAACTCTATATCAAAAAGGATAACAAGTATAACAGCGTCATAGTAAAGAGAATGCGTGAGCATAAGGGTTTTCTGTTGGTTCTGTTCAAGGATCTGGAAGACATCAATCTTGTGCAGCAGTATAAGGACTGTGACATTTACATTCACCGCGACAACATCCATGTCCTGCCAATAGGAGAATACTATTACTTTGAATTAGCAGGCTGTGACGTATATTCCAATAACATGAAGATCGGTAACGTTACCGATGTAGAGGATGGCTATCAGACCATTCTAAGAATCTCTACCGATGAAAAGGAATTCCTGGTCCCATATGTCCCGGCATTCATAAAGAACGTTGACATCGCTCATAAGCGCATTGACATCAATGTCATTGAGGGATTGTTATGAGAATAACCATTCTGACGATCTTCCCGGAAATGTTTGAGGGTTTTTTGAATACCTCAATCATCAAGAAGGCCAGATTAAAGAACATCGTGGACATTGAAGTCGCTGACTTCAGACAGTTTACCAGGGACAAGCATAACCGCGTAGATGAATATCCTTTCGGTGGGGGACAGGGCATGGTATTGATGTGCCAGCCTATATTAGACTGTCTTAACAGCGTTAAAACGGAAAAAAGTCATGTCATTCTGATGAACCCAACCGGAGCCACCTTTAATCAGAAGAAGGCTCATGAGTTACTGAAGCAGGAAGACATTATCATCATCTGCGGTCATTATGAAGGCTATGATGCCAGAATATCTGACTACGTTGATGAAGAGATATCGATAGGTGATTACATCTTAACCGGCGGTGAACTTGGGGCAATGGTAGTAACCGATGCCATTACCAGACTGGTAGAAGGGGTCATAACTGCCGAAAGCACGGTTGATGAAACCTTTGAAAACGGGTTACTTGAATACCCGCAATATACCAAGCCGGTAGAATATGATGGCAAGAAGGTCCCTGATGTCCTACTATCAGGTCATCACGAAAACATTCGCAAGTACCGTCTGTATGAAAGTCTGAAGAAAACATATCTTCTGAGACCTGACTTATTAGAAAACAGAAGTTTCACGGCTGAAGAAGAAAGAATGCTTGACGACATAAAGTTAGAACTAAAAAATGAAGAATAGCCATATTAATAATGGCTATTTTTGTTATAATTATATATAGAACAAAACTATATTATAAGGAAGGTATTTATGGAAAGAACAAAGATAATCTTAGACTGCGATCCTGGACACGATGACGCCGTGGCCATTATGATGGCGGCCAAACATCCTAGCATTGAATTATTAGGCATAACAGTAGTATCAGGTAACCAGACCTTACAGAAAACTGTTACCAATGCTTTACATATCTGTCAGCATCTTGATCTGGATGTACCGGTATACGCCGGCTCTCCAACACCATTAGTAAAGGATCCAATCTATGCTGAATTCATTCATGGTAAAAGCGGCTTGGATGGCCCTGTATTTGAACCTTTAACCAAGAAGGTTGAACCAATGCACGCCGTAAGCTTCATCATCCGTACTTTAATGCGTTCAGAAGGTGACATCACTATGGTTACTACCGGTCCTATGACAAATCTGGCACTGGCCATGAGATTGGAGCCAAGAATCGTTAAGAAAATCAAACAGGTTGTCTTAATGGGCGGTTCAGCCGCAAACGGCAACATTACCCCAGCTGCTGAATTCAACATCTTCGTTGATGCTGATGCAGCTCAGATCGTCTTCAAGAGCGGCTTACCAATCGTAATGTGCGGTCTTGATGTAACCAGAAAGGTTCGCTGTTACCAGGAAATCATTGACAGAATGGATAAGTTAGGCAACAAGGCCAGCACCTTATTCAAGGAAATGATGGAATTCTACAATGAAACACAGCTGGCAAGCTTCGGCTGGGTAGGCGGACCATTACATGATCCACTGACCATTGCCTACTTAATTGATAACTCAGTAATTGAAACAAACTACTGTAATGTATCCGTTGATAATAAGAGTGATGTATCATATGGCCGTACAAATTGCGACCTCATCAACTTCATGAAGAAAGAACCTAACGTTTATGTCGCAACAGATGTAAATGTTGAGTTGTTCTGGGATATTATTGAACAGTGTCTGGCTCTGTATAGCACTGAAAATTAATGGTTGAAACTCTCTTTCCGGTATGTTAATATTATTTGGCGAAAGCTAGATAGTTCCGCTGATATATTAGGGTTCATGAACTATTGACATGCACGTTAGAAGGAGAGGCGTAAGATGAATTTAGGATTAGTAAAACAGATTACTAAAGCTCAGTTACGCAATGATGTTCCTGAATTACGCAGTGGTTCTACTGTAAGAGTACACGTTAAGATTCAGGAAGGTGACAAGACACGTATCCAGGTTTACGAAGGTGTAGTTATCGGCACAACTGGTAGCGGCATCGCAAAGACATTTACAGTTCGTAAGATGTCAAGCGGTATCGGTGTTGAAAGAACATTCCCTGTTCATTCACCAATCATTGAAAAGATTGAATTAGTACGTAGAGGTAAAGTCAGAAGAAGTAAGTTATATTACTTACGTGGACGTTCTGGCAAGGCTAGTCGTATCGAAGAGAAACGTTAATTGCAATAGGAGCTGGGATGTTGCCAGCTCTTATTCTTTAAGGAGACCCCAATGTTAACAACCAAGGAAAGAATCGTAGACATTCTTGGTGTTGTCCTGTTATGGCTAATGATGGTATGGGATGACATCAAGGACATATTGAAGACAGTTGTCGTAACTTTTGTTACGTTTTTCATCATAACTACGTTCTTTTTCAAGCCAATCATGGTAAACGGTACATCAATGAATCCAACCATCTTACACGGTTCAATCGGATTCTCCAGTGTAGTACATAAGAACATTGCCGGCATTCATCGTTTTGACATTGTCGTAGTAAGACTTGACCAGAAAAACGAAGATCTGATCAAAAGAGTCATCGGCTTACCTGGCGAAACGGTAACCTATCAGAATGACCAGTTGTACATCAATGGTGAAGCCATTGAAGAGAGTTTCCTGGATGAAAAGTATGTTAAGCAGGAAAAGGAAAAGAACGGTAATGGCAAGTTCACAAACGACTTTTCAATAACCTTGGGTGAAGATGAATACTTCTGCATGGGTGATAACCGCATCGTTTCAGCTGATTCAAGAATCTATGGGCCATTTAAGTCAAATAAGATCAAGTCGATTGGGGTATTCATAATCTTCCCATTCAACAGAATTGGCATAACTAATCAATAGAGAACCGCAGGGTTCTTTTTTTCTTACAAAAAAAATATTAGAATACTAAGGTAAAGGATGTTGATTATGGATAAGGGAAACATACAGAGCGCAAACATCAACTGGTATCCTGGCCACATGGCCAAGGCCAAAAGAGAAATGCAGGAGAAGATAAAACTGGTAGACATGGTCATTGAATTAAGAGATGCCAGAATGCCTGAAGGATCGATCAACCCGGTTTTAAATGAAGTCATCGGCAATAAGCCAAGACTCATTATCTTAGCAAAGAAGGACAAGGCTGATAATGAAATCACCAAGAAGTGGGTCAGCTATTTTATGAGTGCCGGAAATAAGACCATCGCTCTGGACTTATTACATGATCAGGTCAGTAAGATCGTTTCCGATGCCTGCATGGAAGTAATGCAGGAAAAGATAAACAAACTTAAGGCCAAGGGCATGAAGCATGTTGAAATAAAGGCCATGGTAGTCGGAATACCAAATGTCGGCAAGAGTACCATGATCAACAGCATCTCGCGTAAGAAGATGGCTAAGACCGCTGATCATCCAGGTGTCACAAAGAGCTTACAGTGGATCAAGGTATCACCGGATGTTGCCTTATTAGATACTCCGGGTGTCTTATGGCCAAAATTTGAAGATCAGGAAGTGGCTTATAAACTGGCATTATGCGGTTCCATAAATGACAATGTACTGCCTTTAAATGATCTGGTCATTTATGCCATAGACTTCATTCATAAGAACAAGCCGGAAATGTTAAGTGACAGATATCACATTGAACTGGATGAAGATCCGCATGTAATGCTGGAACGAATAGCCATTGCCAGACATTTTTTGGACGGTAATGGCAACCCGGACATTACCAGAACCATTGCCATATTCTTAAATGAATTACGTGATGGCTTACTAGGAACAATCAGTTGGGAGAAGCCTGATGAAAACGCCTAATACATATGAGAATGAAGCCTGGAGTAATGACAGGTTATTAGTAGGAATAGATGAAGCAGGAAGAGGACCTTTGGCTGGACCGATGGTCGTAGCTGGGGTCGTATTTCCAAAGGGCTATGATTCCGGAGAAATAAACGATTCCAAGCAGCTTACTGAAAAGAAAAGAGAGGCACTTTATGACCTGATCATTAAGGACGCCTTATTCTATGACATAGTAATTGTTGAACCGGAAGAAATAGACAGATTAAACATATTGGAAGCTGACCGCAAGGCCATGAGTGAAATTGCCCTAAAGGCACCGGTTGACTTGGTTCTGACTGATGTCATGGATCTTTACATTGATAAGAAAGTCATTTCATTAATTAAAGGGGATACCTTAAGCTGTTCTATTGCGGCTGCCAGTATTTTAGCCAAGGTAACCAGGGACAGGATCATGTATGAATATGACAAGATCTATCCGCAATATGGCTTTGCCAAGCATAAGGGTTATGGCACCAAGGCCCACTTACAGGCATTGGAGGAGTTTGGAGTAACTCCAATACACAGAAAATCATACCGCCCGGTATTTGAGGCGATGCAGGAAAAATTATTTTAGGTAAATGTAATCTTTCATGATAGTGATTATTATGAGAGATTATTTAATTAGGCTGGCCATAAAGCACGAAGGTAACTATTTCAAGATAAGAAAAGCCCTTATCAATAAGGAAGAGGTTGATGAAAACATTGAGTTGCAACAGGCCATAACAATATTTGATGAAGATTATCCTAATGGCTTGTTGAATCTGAAAAAGCCACCTTATGTACTGTTTTATGAGGGAAACAGGGAATTACTGAATAAGCGCATTGTGGCTGTTGTTGGTAGCAGAATCACAACTTCCTATGGGGAGATGTGTGCTTCTTCCATTGTTCGTACGCTCAAAGGATTTACCGTCATTTCAGGGATGGCCAGGGGCATTGATTCAATTGCCCATAAGAATGCCGAAAGTACGATTGGTGTATTGGGCAATGGGCTTGATGTGATTTATCCAAAGGATAATGCCAGGCTTTACGAAAACATGAAGAAGGATCAGTTATTGATAACGGAATATCCTAAAGGCGTAAAATCCTGCAAGCATCATTTTCCTTTCCGCAACCGCATCATTGCGGCTTTATCTGAGGCGGTAATAGTACCACAGGCCGAAATAAGAAGCGGCTCAATGATAACGGTAAGATATGCCTTGGAACTAGGTAAAGAGATATATACGGTTCCTTACCGTCTGACTGATGTGGAAGGTTCCGGCTGTAATAAATTAATTCAGTTGGGAGCTTACGTCATTCTTAATCAAATCTAAAACAGTAAAATGCTTTACAGAGCATTTTTTGTAAGCTATATTAAAATCACGTTGAAAAATACATTTGACAAAACTGTTCACATAGATTAAAAATTACTATCAGGAGAATTTATTATGAGTAAATTGGTAATTGTTGAATCCCCATCAAAGGCTAAGACCATTGAAAAGTACCTGGGAAAGGATTTTCAGGTGGTTTCTTCAAAGGGCCACATCAGAGATCTGGCAACCAGTGGTAAGGGTGGCTTAGGCGTTGATGTCGAGAACAATTTTAAACCTACATACATAGACAGCCCGGATAAGAAAGATGTCATTGCTGATCTGGGTAAGAGAATAAAGAAGGCAGATGAAGTTTATCTGGCAACTGACCCGGATAGAGAAGGAGAAGCCATTGCCTGGCATCTGGCTGACCGTTTTAATCTGCCGTTAGACGAAAACAACAGAGTTGTCTTCCATGAAATAACCAAGCCTGTCGTTACTGAAGCCATCAAACATCCTGGTAAGGTTGACTTAAAGATGGTATCTTCACAGGAGACCAGAAGAATCTTAGATAGGATCATCGGTTTTAAACTGTCTAATTTATTAAAGATAAAGATCAAGTCACGTTCAGCCGGCCGTGTACAATCCGTAGCCTTAAAACTGATCGTTGACAGAGAAGATGAAATAAAGGCCTTTGTCCCGGAAGAATACTGGACTGTAACTGCGAAATTCAATGAAGACAACATTCCATTTGACGCTCATCTGACCAAGATGAGTAACCGTAAGGTTGATGATCACGGCATTAAAACTGAAGCAGAAGCCGAAACAATAAAGCAGAAGTGTCTGGAAGGACCTTTCATTGTAAAGGAGATCAAGGAGAAGATTGAATCAGGCTATCCAAAACCGCCTTTTACAACCAGTGCCCTGCAGCAGGAAGCTGCCAACAAGCTGTATTTCTCAAGTAAGAAGACCATGCAGATCGCTCAGAAACTGTATGAAGGCGTTAACATTTCCACTGGTTTAACCGGTTTAATCACCTACATGCGTACTGACAGTGTCAGAATGAGTGAAGTATTCCTAAATCAGGGCTATCATTACATCGTTGAAAACTATGGTAAGGAATATGCCGGTTACTATAAGGCCAAGACTGGCAAGAATGCTCAGGATGCTCATGAAGCCATCAGACCTACCAGTATTGAGAATACCCCTGAAAGCATTAAGCAGTATCTGACTAATGATGAATATAAGCTCTATAGAATGATCTACATCAGAGCCTTAGCTGCCATGATGGCCCCTCAGAAGTATCAGTCATTGAATATCCGTTTAAAGAGAGATATCTATGAATTCGCTGCAACAGGCAAGACTCAGGTATTTGACGGTTATTTAAAGGTATATGGTGAATTTGAAAGCAGTAAGGATAAGTATCTGCCTGAATTAAAGGCTCAGCAGGAATTAACCGCTAAGGAAATCGAAACCAAGCAGCATTTTACTGAACCGCCTCTGAGATACACTGAAGCCAGACTTATCAAGACAATGGAAGAAAACGGCATTGGCAGACCATCTACCTACGCTTCCATCATTGATACGATCCAGCAGCGTGAATACGTTACCTTGGAGAAGAGTTCAGAAGGAAGCAAAGTAAGAGTATTTGTACCTACTGAACAGGGTGTATTGACCACCAGAAAGCTTGATGAGTTCTTCTCATCAATCATTAATACAAAGTATACAGCCGCCATGGAAAGCGAACTCGATGAGATTGCTGACGGTAAGGTAGACCATATCAAGGCCTTAAGGAAGTTCTATGATGACTTCATGCCTTTAATGGATAACGCTTATCAGAACATGGAAAAGCTGGCACCTGAACATACCGGTCAGATCTGTCCGGAATGCGGTGGCGAATTAGTAATAAGAAAGGGAAAATACGGCAAATTCATTTCCTGCTCTAATTTCCCAACCTGTAAGTATACAGCCAACATGCCAAAGGAAGCTCCAGAGGAAGTTGGTGAACTGTGTCCTGAATGTGGGGCACCATTAGTAAAGCGTAAGAACAGATACGGCCAGAGATTCATTGGCTGTTCAAGGTATCCGGATTGCACCTACATCAAGAGTGATGGCAGTGCACCAAAACGTTTTTACCGCGGAAAGAGAAGTTATGCAAAGAAGAGTTAAAGTAATAGGAGCGGGACTTGCCGGCTGTGAGGCTACCTGGCAATTAGTCAGAAAGGGCATCCCGGTAACTCTGTATGAAATGCGACCAGCAAAATCAACCGGTGCACACCACACCGGTGATTTCAGCGAGCTGGTATGTTCCAACAGTCTCAGAAGCAACATGCTGACAAATGCGGTAGGGCTTCTGAAGGAAGAGATGAGAACTCTTGATTCAATTATCATGAAGTTCGCAGACATGCATGCCTTACCGGCCGGCAGTGCCTTAGCTGTTGACAGGGAACCTTTTGCCAAGGAAATAACCGAATTCATTAAGAATCATCCGTTAGTTGAAGTAATAAATGAAGAAATAACGGAAATACCTGATGGTGATGTCATCATTGCCAGCGGCCCGCTTACCAGTGAGCCATTAGCTGAAGATATCAAAAAGAAACTTGATCAGGATTCACTGTATTTCTTTGATGCGGCTGCTCCAATCGTAACCAAGGAATCCATCAACATGGACATTGCCTATTACAAGAGCAGATATGATAAGGGAGATGCAGATTATCTGAACTGTCCAATGACCAAGGAACAGTTTGATAAGTTCTACGATGCCTTAATCAACGCTGAAACTGCTGAAGTTCATGGCGTTGACAAGGAAGTCTACTTCGAAGGCTGCATGCCTATTGAAGTAATGGCCAAAAGAGGACCGCAGACCTTAACCTTTGGACCTTTAAAGCCAGTAGGCTTGGGCTTGAATGGCGCCAAGCCATATGCGGTAGTCCAGTTAAGACAGGACAATGCCGTAGGCAGTTTATATAACATTGTAGGTTTCCAGACACACTTGAAGTGGGGAGCTCAGAAGGAAGTCTTCAGACTTATTCCGGGTTTGGAAAACTGTGAAATAGTAAGATATGGGGTAATGCACCGCAATACCTTCATAAAATCACCAATCGTATTATTACCGACTTATCAGACAAAGATGAGAAGCAATCTTTTCTTTGCTGGTCAGATGACGGGTGTTGAAGGATATTGTGAATCAGCAGCCAGCGGTTTACTGGCAGGCCATAACATGGCTCTGTTAATGCTGGGGGAAAAGCCGGTAGTATTGCCCGATACGACAATGATGGGTGCCATGGCTCATTACATTACTCATGCAGCACCTGATAATTTCCAGCCAATGAATGCCAATTTCGGCATCTTTAACTTAGAACATTACGTTGCCAAATCTGAAAGAAAGGAAGCCTACAGCAAGCAGGCACTTCCTATCATTCAGAAGTATGGTGAGGACTGGTAAGATGGACAAATATCTGGAAGATTTTCTGGTCTACATTTCGTCCGTTAACAGCGGCAGTGAGAATACCATGGACAACTATCAGCGTGACATTCGCAAGTTCATGGATTTTCTGGCTTCCGAAGGAGTAAGTGACTTAAGACAGGCTGACCGCTATGTGGTCATGGGCTATGTCAATAAATTAAGAACACAGACAATTAACGGCAAGCAGTTAAGCAGCCGCAGTGTGGCCAGAAACATTTCCTCACTGCGCAGTTTTTACCGCTATCTTTCAGAAATGAATATTGTAGAAACAAATCCATTTGTTTCGATAAAGATATCAACACCTAAGAACAAGCTTCCGGATTATCTGTTTGAAGATGAAATAGATACCTTAATGAGCTGTTTCGATTTGAATGATGATCTTGGTTACCGTAACAGAGCCATATTTGAAACGATGTACGGGTGTGGACTCCGTGTTTCCGAAGTCGTAAACCTGAAGATCTCCGACATTGATTTCGGTAATCAGGTATTAAGGATCATAGGTAAGGGCTCAAAGGCCAGAATCGTTCCATTCTATCAGATAATCAATGACTTGCTGAAGCATTATCTTAAGGAAATAAGACCTAAGTATGTTGGAACTGAACATGAATATGTCTTCGTTAACCGTAACGGTAAGAAACTGACAACCAGAGGGGTAGAATACCTTCTTGACAGGGTCGTTATTGACAATGGTCTGACCTTTAAGATCCATCCGCATACCTTGCGTCATTCCTTCGCAACTCACTTATTGGATGCAGGGGTTGACTTAAGAATAGTTCAGGAGCTTTTGGGACATTCCAACCTGTCCACAACCCAGATCTATACTCACATAACAACTGAACACCTCAAAGAGGTATATGATAAAGCATTTAATGATGAAAAAAGTATCGACTGAAAGCTGAGCTGGTACGTGATTATGGAGACAAAAAGGAAAACCGCAGATATTATGTACCTTATGAGATGATAGAGAAGCTGAGTGAATTAGCTGATGAATATGATCTTGAAAATTGGGATGAAATAAAGGATTATGACCCAATAGATGGCCCATATACTTCTTTCAGTATGAATTATGATAACCACAAGTTCATGGTGAGTACAGATCAGATGCCATCTGATGGCTTACAGATACTTGGCACGATATGGAATACCATAGTCAATTACCTGGATAATGCCACCAGGGTAGATAACTGGTAATAATAGCATAAAACGTTAAAAAGGCCCTTCACAGGCCTTTTTTTTATGATATAATCTATAAGGCACTTTGTGCTTTACACACACCATGGATTCAGCATTCCGTGCATTGATTATCCTTGATTGATGTTAATGCTGTTGGAAATGGTGGAGGAACAACGGAAAGAGAGGAAATTAAAAATGACAGTTGTTACAATGCGTAAACTGCTGGAAGCTGGCGTTCATTACGGTCATCAGACAAGAAGATGGGACCCAAGAATGAAGTCAAACATCTACGCAGCAAAGAATGGAGTTCATATCATCAATCTGGAAAAGACAGTTGACGCTATCAATGCAGCATATGATGCTATGAAGGCTATCGCCGAAAAGGGCGGAAGAGTTCTGTTTGTTGGAACAAAGAAGCAGGCTCAGGCAATCGTTATGGAAGAAGCTTTACGTTCAGGTTCATTCCATGTTACACAGCGTTGGTTAGGCGGTACATTAACTAACTACCGTACAATCCAGAAGCGTATCAGAAGATTACTTGAAATCGAACAGATGGAAGAAAACGATACCTTAAGCAACTACACCAAGAAGGAAGTAGCTCAGATTTCTAAGGAAAAGGCTAAGTTAGACAACTTCTTAGGCGGTATTAAGGAAATGAAGAAGTTACCAGATGCAGTATTCGTAGTAGATCCAAAGGAAGACTACAACGCTGTATTGGAAGCTAGAAAGTTACACATCCCAGTATTCGGTATCTGTGATACAAACTGTGATCCAGCATTAGTTGACTACGCTATTCCAGGTAACGATGATGCAGTAAAGGCTATCAAGTTATTAGTTAGCGTTATGGCAGATGCAATCGTTGAAGCTAAGGGCGGTATCTTAGAAGTTGCTTACACAGCTGATGAACAGCCAGACGTTTCTATGGAAGATGTAATCATCAATGTTCAGGAAGTTGCCGCTGAAAACGAAAGAAGAAGAAGAGCACGTTTCGAAGAAAAGAGAGCTCAGCAGAATGCACGCAATCAGCAGCGTCGTCCACGTAGATTTGAAAACAAGGAAACAGCTGAAGTACCTGCAGCTGCAGAAGCAGTTCAGGTTGCTGAACCAGTTGTAGAAGCAGCTGAAGCTGCAGCGGAGGGAACAAATGAGTAATTTAATTCAGTTAGTTCAGGAATTGAGAAGCAGAACCGGTGCCGGTATGATGGACTGCAAAAAGGCATTGACAGAATGCAATGAAGACATCGAAAAGGCTATCGACTGGTTAAGACAGAAGGGTATTGCCAAGGCTGGAAGCAAGAGCGGCAGAATCGCTGCTGAAGGCGTTTCAACAGTTATCGTTGAAGGAAACAAGGCAGTAATCGCTGAAATCAACTCTGAAACAGACTTCACAGCTAAGAACGAACGTTTCTTACACGCCGTAGAAGTAATCGCTACAGGGTTATTACACAGTGATGCTAAGAGCGTTGAAGAAGCTCAGTCAGTTGCTACAGCTGAAGGTCCAATCTCAGAAGTATTAGCAGCTATCTCATTCGCAACAGGCGAAAAAATGACTTTAAGAAGATTCGAAATCGTTGAAAAGACAGATGCACAGACATTCGGTCCATACATCCACATGGGTGGTAAGATCGCTGCATTAGCCTTAATCAATGGTGGTAACGCTGAAGTAGCTAAGGATGTAGCTATGCAGGTTGCCAGCATGAATCCGACATATGTTGACAGAGACCATATGCCACAGGCAGAAATTGAACATGAAAGAAGCATTCAGCTGGAATTAGCTAAGAATGATCCAAAGAATGCCGGCAAGCCAGATTCAATCATCGAAAAGATGGTAGAAGGCCGTGTTTCTAAGGCATTACAGGAAGTTTGCTTAGTTGACCAGATTTATTTCCGTGATGGTCAGACAAAGGTTGCTGCTTTCTTAAAGAGCAATAACGCTACAGTTGTTAAGTTCGTTCGTTACGCTACAGGCGAAGGTATCGAAAAGAGAGTTGACAACTGGGCAGAAGAAGTTGCTGCTGCAGTAGCAGATCTATAGGATTTAAGAACCAGAGCTTAAACTCTGGTTTTTATTATGCTTTTTTGCCTTTACTACCAATGACAAAAATAATAGAATTTGTTTAGATGGGAAACTGGTGGGTAATAATATGAAAAAGAAGAAAAAGAATAGATTGACCGCAAAGGCTAAAAAGGCATTAAAGAAGAGACTTGGCAAAAAGCTGCTAGGCTTAGCTGGAAAGGTTGCACTTGCAGGTGGCATTTTCCTTTATTCAACGATAATGGGCAGGGAAGCGTTACAGGACAACAAATAAAAAGCAGGTAAGATATAGATAATAAACAGAAAAGGTTCAATAGAAATTGACATATCATTTATTAAAAGTAGTTATACTTGGGGGTAGTAGATGAGAAAATGCATAAGATGTAATTCGATAATGAAAGAAAACTGTGAGTTAAAAATAGAAAGAATGATCAATAGAGTTATTATCTCACAGAATAAAGATACTTTTTTAAAAGGAAACTTGGGGCGGCCATCTGTTGCAATATGCCCGAACTGTGGAGAGGTTTCAATTTATATTGAAAATCAAGAATTTCTCAAGATGGATGATAATAATTAATTACTAAGCAGAACTATAATAAGTGTTTTGAGAATTAAAAACGCCATAATTTGAACTGCCCCAGTGAAAAAGGATAGTTAATAAAAAAACCGGAACCCTCCTGTATAATGAAAGTATAGGAGGGTTTTAATATGGCAGGAAAACCAAA
>JAFUCG010000205.1 GCA_017459795.1 Erysipelotrichaceae bacterium
ACTTCTCTGCTGCTTCTTTTTTGAATTCCGGTGAATACTTATTATTTGGTTTTCCTGCCATATTAAAACCCTCCTATACTTTCATTATACAGGAGGGTTCCGGTTTTTTTATTAACTATCCTTTTTCACTGGGGCAGTTCAAAATATCATGTTTATTATTATCTGTTCTTCAGTTTCTTATATCCGCAATCGCAATAAGGACCACCTGAAGCTAAGGTATATTTACGAACAAATTGTGATGCTCCACCAGCTTCACTCATTGTATAATCCAACCTTCACATAGCCGGTACAAGTTCATATAGGCCAAGTTCTTTCATCAGAGTACATATTCCACATGTTGTAAATCTTGCTTCATAGCCGCTGCCATCTTCATATGGTAAATAATCCATGTTCCAGGAATAAGGATTATGGTCACCGGCTTTTAAAGCATCAGTTGCCTTCATCCCTTCTATGTCTTTCTGAGAAAATTTTCTTTTACCACTCATTCTGCAAAACCATTTCATTGGTTCAGTCATCATGGATTTCCGATAGTATTCTGTAGCCAATTCAACAGTAGGTCTCTTTGGCATATTCAAAAGAAAAGCAGACAGCAATGTACAGTTAACGATATTCATCTTGAAACGGTCACCTTTTTCAAATTCAGGTATGGATCTTATTATTTCCCTGTATTTAGTTTTAGCTTTAGCGGTGATCTGCTCCGCTGATTTTGGATCATATTTTAAGACACCAGTCAGTTGTTTCTTAAAAGAGATTGAAAACAATATCCACATTCCCAAAGGCATACCTGTATATTTCATATTTATTGAACCTCCGATTACTGTGTTTAATAAAAATACAACACTTCTAAAATTGCGTATAAGCAGACCTGAAATTTCACTTTAGTATTAAACTCATGATACCGGCTATAATAGATGATAAAACCGCAAAACTAACAGTTTCAAATATCCATTTTCTTTTCTTTTCCTGTGCTGATATATATGGCTTAAGATCTTCAGTGCCAGGTATATTCCAGTCCTCTGTATGACCTACCCAATATTCATCTATTAATAATCTGTCAATAACATTCATAATTGAAAGAATTATAAAGAGCTGAATGAAGCCATTGAAAAATCATCTGGCCTTATTAATGAAATAAACACATATCAGAACATAAGCGATATACCCTATAAGGCATGTGATTTTGAAATAAATGTTTCTATTTCTGATGTTTTCTTCAGTAGTAAGTCCCAGTTCAACCACCCTTTTCTGTACTTCTTCTGAATAAAGATGCACCATTCCTATTGCTCCATTACGAATACCAAAAGCACATATGAGATACAGAAAGGATCCTAACAATAATCCTTCAATGATAACCTTAATAGCCAACATGATTTCACCTGCCTGATCAAATACAATTATTTAGTTAGTTTACGCTAACTATATGGATTATCTCACAAGATGTGTATTATTTAAAGATGGTTTTACAATATAAGAGAGAATTATTACAAGATATAATTACTGCACAATAAAAGGAGCAAACAATCATATTTGCTCCCTGTATTAAAATGTTTATTAAATAACTATTAGTCTGATGATGAACTAGAAGTGTTGGTTGGCAGATATGGAATCAAACTGTTAGCCAGATTATGTACATTTCTGATCTGAACTAATACCTTACCTTCACCATGGAATTCATTTACCAAGCCTTCACCTGTTTTAAAGCCGATTACGCCTGAAGCAGGTCTGATTTCATAATCAAGGTTTGTATCCCATGCTACTACGTGTTCATTATCAATCAATAATGGTGCATCTTCAGTTACTTCCAGTTCAACCATGTCGCCGAAAGCGTTGATCAGTAAGTCACCATAACCTGAAGTTTCCATGACAAAGATGCCACCGGTACCACCGAATAAGATTTTGCCTAAGCCTTCCTGTTTCTTCATGTAATATGAAATTGTATCGTCACATGCTAAGAATGAACCGGTATTAAGACGGTACTGTCTTTCACCTACTTCAAGTTTTCTGATAACACCTGGAACAGCTGGTGCAATACCGATACGGCCATTTTCATTTGTACCTTCAGCGGTTGTAATGAATAAGCCTTCTCCTGAAACTAATGAACGTCCCAATGCTCTGAAGAAGCCACCAATGCCTCTTTCACCATTAGAGTTTAATTCACCTTCAAGATTAATGTTCTGCATGTAGGCCATGCATCCGCTTTCAATCTTTATCTTTTCGCCTCTTTGCAGATTTACATCAACCAATGGGTTGTCTGTATCACCGAAAATATTAAATCTCATTATATTTACCTCCAACTATAAACTTATTATACCTGTATTCTTAATAATATTTCCATATTTTTCTACCTTATAGTTTCTCTAAACACATAAAAATGTGTCAGTTCTGACCATTGGCGATCAGTACCAACACATCTAATTCTATTTTTCAACGTCTTTTACACTCGAAGATGAAGAAGAGTTCTGATCCTTCTGTTCATCGAGATGAGCTGCCTTAACATAATCAAGCTGCATTGCCTTTTCAGCCAACTCATTAAGTTTCAGATAGCTTGATGGTTCTACTTCAAAGGTATATTGTCCAATTGACTTGATTGATGACTTAAACTTTCCATTACAGAATTCCGCAAAATCAGAAACCATCTTATCCCTATCGCCTTCTTCAAATACAACAACAAGTCGATTACTGCTGTACCTGATACCGGTCTTGAAATCAGTTACAACTTCATCCCATTTAACCAGTCTTTTCCTTAAGCCAAGCGTGGCATCTGACTTACTGTCTTTTACCAGTTTCTCAATGATTTTCTTATCAAGTCTCTTAGTCTTATCTCCAGCAATCACCGTATCACCACTTTCATCAATAAAATATACGTTACCTTCACAGTCTATTACAAATGAATTATCCTTAAATTCGACTTCTTCCGCATCATCCATGAAGTTTATTTCCCCATCCGCATTCTCTTTAATGTAACTGACAAACTCATCATCCAGATATAATGGATATAGATTGATGGTCTTATCAGTAAGTGAACCGTCACTGGTTACTTCAGGAACTGATATTCCACTTCCAAGATAATAGAAACCTTCATTAGTAAAGACATGCTCATTGGCCGCATTTAAAACCTCTGAAGAAATATTTTCAGTATCCATATTCTTATTCAGGATAAGTGTCTTTTCAACACCACAGGCGCTTAAAACAAGCAGCAGACATATCAAAAATAATATTCTTTTCATAATTGTAATTATTTATCATAAAGCCAGATTATGCAAGATAACCTGGCTTTACATCTCCTTAAACCTTTATTTCAGAATGGCATTCTTTCTCTTCATTGTAAGGAATATACCTGCCATGGCGATAATGCTAATTGTGAGCATTGTTGTCCATAACTGGATATTAGAATGATCACCTGTATCAACAGTCTTTGGAATGACTTCAGAGTACTGAATTGTATACTCTTTTCCATCAGGTCCGGTAACTGTTACAGTGTAAACTCTCTTACCTTCCTTTTCAGTAGTTGCCTTTGTTTCTTCGATAATGGCCTTTTCAGTTAATTCAACAACGTGTTCTTCATTGTTTTCGCAAGTGAACTTAGCTGTTGCTGAGGTATGATCAGCACTCCATGTCCACTCAGGTTCGCCCCAGAAATGGCCCTTGCCTTCAACTTCGATTTCACTTTCTTCACTTAAGCCTAACTCTTCGTTGTTTTCAACAGTTGTAGTAGTAATGACTGTGTCTTCGCAACCCTTCTTAAAGGTAATGGTTACGATTGCTTCACCAGCTTCAAATCCATCAATATCAGCGAATGATACCTTAATAGTACCTTCTTCACTGTCATTAACAGAATAGTAATCTCTGTCATATTCAGTAGATACATATTCAAGAACTTCAGCATCGTAGTTAACAATGTATAAACCGTTATTGCTCAGATCTTCTTCAGTAACAGTAATTGTTACTGTATCGTCATCAGCTTTATCACTGTCAGCTTCTTCTGTAGCTGTTGTTGTTTCACCTTCACGACGTACTCTGGATGTTGAAGACTGATAGCCTCTTACAGCATTCAATGTTCCAGTAGCTTCATTAGATTGATCTGCTGGTTCTTCTGCAACTGGTTCTTCTGTTACTGCTTCTTCAACTACAGGTTCTTCAACTGGCTGTTCTGCTGGTTCTTCAGCAGGTGTTTCAACTGTTGCTTCTTCTGCTACAGGTTCTTCTGTTACTGTTTCTTCAGCTACAGGAGCTTCTTCTGTAACAGGCTGTTCTGCTGTTTCTTCAGTAGCTTCAGCTAATTCAACCTTCTGACCTCTTGCGGTAGAAATGATTTCAGCATTTGCTGCGAATTCTCTGATTAATGCAGATCCAGTATCTTCACTTTCTTCAGTTGTCAGGCTGTCATAGTAGTCATTGAACAGAGCGCTTAGATTCTTAGCACCTTCAACAACACCTACAAAGCGTGCCTTAGTTGTATCTTCACCACTTAAGAAGCCATTCATATCTACATAGTAAATTCCCTTAGAATTATTGTCAGCAATGAATAAGCCAAAATCATCATAATTAGGATTATCTTCTTCATCAAGTACATGACCGAAGCTACATGTCATAGAGTAAGCTGATAAATCATCTGTAAAGCTGATGGCTTCAACCTTACCTAATTCCATTGCGCTGCCATCAATATCAACACCGCCGTCTTCGAGAACAATTCCATATACTTCATACAGATACAATGTTCCCTGATCAGATAACAATGCATAATAGAATGCAGGATCCTCTGGATCTGTATCATTATAGCTAATTAAAGCCATGGCTACAATTGGCTCCAAATCTGGAACATCCAGATACCATAAATTAGTACCTTCAGTATAGAATACCAATCTATTATTTTCTGTTACAACTGCGGCAACAAATGGATAACTAAGATTACCGGCTGTCCAACTATAAACGTCTGCACCATCAATCATCAAATACTGACTGTCAAGGCTCTGTCTGAACTTTCCATCTTC
>JAFUCG010000021.1 GCA_017459795.1 Erysipelotrichaceae bacterium
GCATCCTCGCTTTCTAATAGTGACTTCGACAATCCTATTATATTGCTTGGATGCTTTTCTTTACAAAAAGCATCGGCCCTCCACCTGCCTAGCAGGTGGTTTTCTGTTTCCACTTCGTGTTCAACCGTCTTAGAAGACTAATGAAAAAGCAACCTTACAGTTGCTTCAGATATTCATATAAATCCTGTAATGAACCTTTCATGTCAGGTTTATATGACATGTTGGCTCTGTTCTCAATGTAGTCAGTTACCAGATATGTTCTGAAACCAGCCAGCTTGCTAGAAAGGTCTTCACCTATGTCATTTCCTATCATCAGATACCCTTCCTGCTTTATATTCAGATTATCAAGTATTTCCTGATAATAACCTAGGTTAGGCTTGCAATAGTGATACTTTTCATATGTCGTAATTAGAACAAAATCTTCTGTAGTTAACCCTGACCATCTGATTCTGTTATAGATCGCTGACTGTGGGAATAACGGGCTGGTAGCCAAAACGACCTGATATCCTGTATCATGAAGGACATCAATTATCTTTCTGGCTAATGGATCCGGCTTTGTTGATACGATTGCTTCGTTGAATTCAGTCTCATAAAATTCATTTAACTCGTTAATGTAAGTGTCTTTACTGATGCCCATTATCTTTTCGTAGCAGATCCAGAACCTTTCTTCATTAGTCATGGTTCCATCATTATTAGTCATCTGATAGGCACCATAGTTCAGAGCATCAATGAGTTTTTTAGGTTCAACCCCGAATTTGCTCATCTTTGTCGTAAGAAGCTTATAATAACATCTTACAAAGTCATCCTGTACCATCGGTAATAGTGTACCGTCTAAGTCAAAAAATATAAATTTCATGAAGAAATAATAACACTACTAACCAGATAATGTGTCACTGATGACTAAAAAAAGACATGACAGTCATGCCATGTCTTTGTTGTTTATTTAAAGAATCAGTAAGTTATTTTTTACTTTCACCAATACTTAACAGAGCGTTCAATAAGATACCACCGATTGAAGCGCCGGCAACGCAAGGAATGTTGAATCCGAAGAATGGGATGTTTCCACCTGCGAATGCATACTGTCCGCCTACACCGATTACCATGATCAGAGCGATTACAGCGATGTTCTTGCTTGAGAACATGTCAACGTTCTTGTCGATCATGATTGCGATACCCTGAGCTGCGATTGCACCGAAAAGGTAAACTTCCAAGCCACCGATAACTGCTGTTGGGATTGAGTAAATAGCTGAAATCAATGGTGTGAAGCAGCTGATGACCATTGCGATTATAGCAGCGCATGCTAATACTGGTACTGAGAATACCTTGGTAATAGCCATTGTAGAAATGTTTTCACCATAGTTTGTGCCGGCTGGACCGCCAACTAAACCAGAGATCATGTCACATAAGCCATCACCGATCAGGTTACGGTCTAATAAGTCGATTAAGCTGTAGCCAACTTCTGTGCCCTTCTTCTTGGCAACGTCATTTACATATACGTCAAGCTGATACATGTGAGCTGTTGATTCAGGAATTGTTGCAATAGCGATTGGCATGATGCCTAATAAAGCTGTCATTGAGAACTTAGGTAATGTGAATGCCGGAATGGCGATTGGGCCTGCTCTCCATAATGAGCTTTCCAGGGCAACATCAGGAATTACTCTGAATAAGTTTGTGCCTGTGGCTGCGAAGATACCAGCACATAAACAACCTGTCAGGGCGCCTAATAATAATGGTAATTGACCTAAGAATCCCTTGAGATATCTTGAATATAATACTGTTGAAATGAATGTTACTAATGAAACGATCAGCCATGCTGTTGGATTGTCAGCAGCAGGATTAACTGCATCACCAATTGCGTTACCAGCCAAGGTTAAGCCGATGATCATTGAAATAGGGCCGGTAATTGTTGGTGGTAAGATCTTTTCAATTGTTTCCTTACCGAATTTTCTTACTAATAAGCCGGCAGCGATTGAAACGAAGCCGCTCATGATGATACCGAACTGAGCCTTTGAAATTAATTCAGCCGGTAATACACCTGTTGCCTGCCAAGTAGAGATCTGTTCAGCTGTTCCTTCAGCCATTGCCATTGATGATACTGCTGAAAGATAAGCAAAGCTGCTTCCGTAGTAAAGTGGGATCTTCTTACCTGTAATGAAGATGAAGCATAATGTTGCCAAGCCTGATGCAAA
>JAFUCG010000206.1 GCA_017459795.1 Erysipelotrichaceae bacterium
GCGGTGTGATAACCTTGCGAAAGTAACAGGAAGTAAACCAATAAGCTCTTGGAAGCGTCAAGAACTGATACGATGTAGAAGTTCTTCTTGCCTAATACTCTGCCGGCATTTGTGGCGCCTAAGTTACCTGAACCGTAGTTTCTGATATCGGTGTTATAGAACAGTTTTCCGATAACTAATGCCCAAGGAATCGAACCTACCAAATAGCCTAAAAATGTGTAAAGAATAATCTTGAAATCCATGCTTATCACCTGTATTAATATAGCACAAATATTAAAAAAACAGAGGAAATTTGCTATAATATTTCTGAGTTGAGGTGTTTTATTGTGGCCGAAATTAAATATGATGAGAAAAGTATTCAGATATTAAAGGGATTGGAGGCTGTCAGGAAGAGACCAGGCATGTACATTGGCTCTACCGACTATCATGGCCTTCATCATTTAGTATGGGAAATAATGGATAACGCAATGGATGAAGCTCTTAATGGCTATGGTAAGGTCATTAAGGTAACCATTGAAAAAGGCAATGTCATCTGTGTTGAAGATGAGGGCAGAGGCATGCCTACGGGCAAGCATGAGTCAGGTGTCCCAACCATTCAGGTCATCTTTACTGAACTGCATGCCGGCGGTAAGTTTTCAAGTGACACCGGTTATAAGATCGCCGGTGGTTTACATGGTGTTGGTGCATCAGTTGTCAACGCCTTAAGTGAATGGCTCGAAGTTACAACAAACTACAATGGCTTTACCTATCAGATGCGCTTTGAAAAGGGCGGTTCAAAGGTAGGAAAGCTTGTTAAGCTTGGTCCAACCAACAAGACCGGTACCAAGGTAAGATTCTTAGCCGATAAGAAGATCTTCGGCAGAGTTGAATATAACCATGCAACGATATTAGAGAGAGTAAGGGAAGCTGCTTTCTTAACCAATGGCCTAAAGATGGTACTGGTTGATGAAAGAACCAATACCAAAGATGAATTCTGCTTTGACAATGGTCTGGAAGCCTTCATCAAGTATCTGCATGAAGATAAGGAACCAATCAGTCAGATCGCTACCTTCAGTGGCGGTAATGAAAAGATTCAGGTAGACTGTTCCTTCCAGTACATCGATTCATATCAGGAAAACATTTATTCCTTCGTTAACCATGTCAGAACTGCCGATGGCGGCACTCATGACATAGGCTTTAAGACGGCCTTTACCAAGGTCTTCAATGACTATGCCAGAAAGGCCGGCTTGTTAAAGGAAAAGGACAATAATCTTGACGGCAGAGATATCCGTGAAGGTCTTACTGCCGTAATCTCACTTTCCGTAACCGAATCCTTACTGGAATTTGAAGGTCAGACAAAGGGTAAGTTAGGTACTCCTGAAGCACGTAATCTGGTTGACAGTGTTGTCAGTGAAAAACTTACATACTGGTTACAGGAAAATAAGGAAACAGCTGATAACTTGGTCAGAAAGATGCTCAGAGCATATCAGGCCAGGGAAGCTGCCAGAAAGGCCAGAGACGAAGCCAGAAAGGGCAAGAAGAATCCTAAGCAGGAAAGACTGTTATCAGGAAAATTAGCCGTTGCCCAGTCCAAGGATTCAAGACGCAAGGAACTGTTTCTGGTTGAGGGTGATTCAGCCGGCGGCAGTGCCAAGCAGGGCAGAGATTCAAAGTATCAGGCTATCTTACCATTAAGAGGTAAGGTATTAAATACTGAAAAGGCTACTACTGCTGAGATCTTGAAGAATGAAGAGCTCAGCACACTCATATATACGATCGGAGCCGGTTTTGGCGAAGACTTTGATGTTGACTCAAGTAACTATGACAAGGTCATCATCATGACTGATGCCGACGTTGACGGCTCCCACATTCAGGTTCTCTTACTGACATTCTTCTACCGTTACATGAAGCCATTGATCGATGCCGGTAAGGTTTACGTTGCCTTGCCACCTCTGTATAAAGTTCAGAAGGGCAAGGAAGTTCACTATGCCTATAACGATGATGAGCTTGATGAACTGAAACAGCAGCTGGGAAGAGTAGACATTCAGCGTTATAAGGGCTTAGGTGAAATGAACGCTGATCAGTTATGGGATACAACCATGAACCCGGAAACCAGAACATTGATCCAGGTTGCCATTGATGACAACATGGCTACTGACAAGAAGTTCAGCATTCTGATGGGCGACAGGGCAGATATCAGAAGAGACTGGATCGAAAGCTTTGTTACATTTACCTTGGAAGACAAGTATCAACTGGAGGCTGAATAATGAAGAAACAGAACGACAACATCTTAAGAACGCCTCTGAATGATCTTATTTCCGAGCGTTATGGCGAATATGCCAAGGATATCATTCAGGACAGAGCCTTGCCTGATGCCAGGGACGGTTTGAAGCCTGTACAGAGAAGAATACTGTATGCCATGTACAAGGATGGCAATACAGCTGATAAGGGCTTCAGAAAGAGCGCAAAGACCGTAGGTCTGGTAATCGGTAATTACCATCCTCATGGTGACTCTTCAATTTATGAAGCCATGGTCAGAATGTCTCAGTCCTGGAAACAGAATTACCCGTTAGTTGAAATGCACGGTAATAACGGTTCCATCGATGATGACCCGGCCGCTGCCATGCGTTATACCGAAGCCAGACTGTCTGCCATTTCCGAAAGCTTACTGGAAGACATCGATAAGGATACGGTAGTCTGGGCACCAAACTTTGACGATACGGAAAATGAACCTACGGTACTACCGGCCAAGTATCCTAACCTGTTGGTAAATGGGGCAACGGGAATTGCGGCAGGTTATGCCACAAACATCCCGCCTCACAACCTCAATGAAATAGTTGAAGGAACCATTTACAGGATCCGTCATCCGCACTGTTCACTTGATGAAATGATGCAGATCGTCAAGGGACCTGATTTTCCTACAGGCGGCATTGTCCAGGGTAAGGATGGAATCAGAGAGGCCTTTGAAACAGGCAAGGGCAGGATCGTAGTAAGAAGTAAGGTCACAATTGAAAAGACCAAGACCAACCAACAGATCATCGTTACCGAAATACCATATGAAGTAATCAAGGCTGCTTTGGTTAAGAAGATCGATGACATCAGATTCAATAAGGACATTGACGGCATTCTTGACGTACGTGATGAATCTGACAGAAACGGTTTGAGAATTGCCATTGACGTGCATAAGGACGTTGATGCCAATAACATTCTGAACTATCTGTATAAGAATACTGACTTACAGGTCTACTACTCATATAACATGATCTCAATCGTTAATCAGAGACCTATGTTATTGGGATTATTAGATTCATTGGATGCCTACATCGGCTTCATGAAGGAAGTAATCAGATTACGTTCTGAATACGAATATAAGAAGAGAATTGAAAGAAATCACATCTTACAGGGCTTGATAAAAGCTGTATCCGTTCTTGATGAAGTGATCAAGATCATCCGTTCTTCCAAGGACAAGAAGGATGCCAAGAACCGACTCATTGAAAGATTCGGCTTTACGGATGTTCAGGCTGAGGCAATCGTCAACCTGCGTTTATATCGCCTGACCAATACCGATGTATTTGAGTTAAGAGAAGAATACGCCAGACTGGTTGCCGAATGTAAGGAATTAAAGGAAATCATTGAAAACGAGAAGAAGCTTAATGAAGTACTGTGTACTGAATTAAAGGATACAAGCAAAAAATACGGTCATGACAGACTTACTCAGGTTGAAGATGAGATATCTGACTTACAGATCGACAAGGTTTCAATGATTGCCAATGAACATGTCGTGGTTACATTATCAAGAGACGGCTATGTAAAACGTGTTTCAATGCGTTCATATAAGTCCGTTGGAGAAACTCCAACTGGCCTGAAGGACATGGATCAGCTGGTCGGCATTACTGAAGCTGATACCGTTGATACGATACTGGCCTTCAGTGAATCAGGCGAATATGTCTGTCTGCCTGTCTACCAGATCCAGGAAGCCAAGTGGAAGGACATTGGCCAGCACGTATCAAGTTACGTCAAGGTCAATAACGCTGAAAAGTTCATTGCGGCTGCCTTAGTCAAGGACTTCCATACTTATGCCTGGGTAATTACCGCAAGTAAATCCGGCATGATCAAGCGTTCACCGGTTGAAAGCTGGCAGTTACAGAGAAATTCAAAGGCATCTACAGCCATGAAGATCGATGATGACGACAAGGTCGTAAGCGTTCAATTGGCCTATGAAAATGATGAAGTCGTAATCCTGACCAAGGAAGGTTATGCCTTAAGATACAGCATTGAGGAGATACCGCAGACCGGTGTCAAGGCAAAAGGTGTCAAGGCCGCCAAACTGACAGGGGATGACGAACTTGCCAGCATGTGTGTGTTAAATAAGATGAACACGGAATTAGTCATCATTACTGACAAGTGCGGGGCAAAGCGCATTAAGCTTTCTGACATTCTGGTTACCACCAGAGCAACAAAGGGCCTGTTAATTGCCAAGAAGAACAAGACAAACCCACACGCAGTAAGATACGCTATTGCATGTAACCTGAATGATGATTTATTATTAAACAATACAGACGGCTTAATGGAAGTTAAGGCCAAGGATGTATCGCTTATGAATAAGGATGCCAGATTCTCAAACCCACTCACTAACCGTGACTGGTACAGGATCGTCGGCATTGAAGAAGTAAAACTGGTTGACGTACCGGAAAACGTACCGACCAGAAAGAGCTTTGAAGAGATTAGCTTGGAGGGTTTAGAGTATGAAGAATAGTCTTAAGATATTCCTGTTATTACTGACATACGTGCTGATCGCCGTATGTACATTTGGAGTAGTTACCTATATTTACCAGGTACCGGTTCCTTACATCAATGACATCAACTATCAGTTATATGGTGGCATTGGTGCTGGTGTATTGGGTCTTATCCTGGGTTTTGTGGCCGCATTTGCCAAGGGCAAGAAGGCTAAGGCAGCTAAGGAAGTTGTAAAGGCTGCTGAAGCTCCTGTAGAAACGAAGGAAGAAACTGATAAGACAGAAGAAGTAAAACCGGTTGAAGAAGCTCCTGAGGAAGCAGCAGTTGAAACTCCTGTAGTTGAAGAAGTTCAGCCTGTTGAAGCAGCAGAGGAATTAAGCGAAGAAGAGGAAGAAGTCAGCATTGACGTTCCTGAAGAAACTGAAACTCCTGTTGAAGAAACAATTGAAGAAATAGCTCCTGTTGAAGAACAGATGGAAGAAATGTCAGAAGAAGAGAAGATCGAACCTGATGACATTACCAAGGCCTTCGCGCCAGTTGTTGAACCAGTTGAACCATTGAACAATCCGGTTCCTACCGTTATCGTTTCACCTCTTGGACCTCGTAACATCAAGAAGGATGAGGTCATTGAAGAAGTCGTTTCTGATGAAGAACTGGCAAATTACAGTGATCCTGAACCGGTAGAAGTTAAGGAAGAAGAGACTATTGTTGAAGAAACTCCAGCTGTTGAAGAGCAGCCTGTTATTGAAGAAGCCAAGGTTGAAGCACCAATACCTCAGCCAATAAGCATGTCTGAAACACAGGAAAACTTCATTGGTGAATCAAGAGTTTCCTACATTGATGAAGAAGGCAAGCCTCAGTTTGTCATTACTCAGAACATGGAGACCATCAGAGAAGTGCCGGAAGAAGAAAAGAAGAAGAACTTCGTTGGCTATGATGTTCAGGCTGAAAGAAGAGCCAGAATGGCCAGCACTCTCAATAAGATCTTAACCTTCATCCTGATCGCTGCCTTACTGGCTGGAATCTATTATGTCTACACAAAGTATCTGGGTTAAGATGAGCGAAAAGAAATGTCTTGGTTGTGGAGCAACCCTGCAGAATGAAGATCCAAGTGCCATCGGTTATACACCGAAACTGGAGATGGATTACTGTCAGCGCTGCTTCCGCATGATTCATTACGATAAACATACTGATACGGAAATTAAGCCGTTAGACAATCTTGACAAACTGAAGAAGGTCAAAGGCACTTTTGTCTGGATCATGGACATCATGGATCTGGAAACTTCATTAAATTCCAAGTTCATGGATTTCTTCAGAGAGCATTATTGTCATGTAATACTGAATAAATGTGACCTGTTGCCTGAAACGGTAACGATTAGAAAGATAACCGACTACGTAGCCAGAAGACTGAAGAATCAGAAGATCAGGGTCATCGACATCATCTGCCGTGGCTTTGAAAATGATTTTAAGATCAACTTTGAAAAGAAGATCGCCAGAGATGCTGATAACGGCATCGTCATGGTTGGTGTTTCAAATGTCGGTAAGAGTACCGTCATAAATGAACTGTTGGGTAAGGATGTATTAACGGTAAACCGTCATCCCAGTACCACACTTACCTTTAATGAGATCAATTCAGATTACGGTAAGATCATTGATACTGTCGGCTTGGTTGACGGTAACAGTGTCCAGGCTTATCTGAGCAACAGTGATCTTAAGAAGGTAATTCCTTATAAGACGGTAAGACCTGCCATTTATCAGTTAAGGGATTCCCAGACCATTTCAATTGGCGGTCTGGTCAGAATTGACATTCATGATTGCGAAAAGGCGACAGTCGTTGCTTACGTATCAACCTTATGCCCGGTTCAGCGTAACAATCAGAAGAACGCTGACAAGCTGTGGCAGAATCATTTCGGCAGGGACTTACGGCCGATCTTAAAGAACAGTAAGTCATTTGAAGAATACAAGATCACAGATTTCCCATCCTATAAGGAAAAAAGGGACATCTGCATTGAAGGACTCGGCTGGGTATGCTTAAGCGGAAACTATTCTCATGTAAGCGTATATGCCGATGAAAGAATCAAAATTAGAAATAGAAAGGCGATGATCTGATGTTAACAAAAGCTCAGAAACAGTACCTGAAGGGGCTGGCAAATACCTTGAAACCGCTGGTACAGATCGGCAAGGGCGGCCTCAACAGCAACATCATCACAAGTGTAGATGAAGTGCTTGAAGCTCATGAACTTTGCAAAATCAACATCCTCAATACCTGTCCGCAGGAAACAGAGGAAATTGCACTCGACTTATCCAGCGCCACCGGCAGTGATATTGTTTCACAGTTAGGAAGGAAAATAGTACTTTACCGCCGCAATCTCAAGAAGAGTACTATCACATTGCCGCGATGAAAAAGATAGGATTATTAGGCGGCAGCTTTGATCCTATTCACAATGGCCACATTCATGTGGCTTTAATTGTCTATGCTGCTCTGAATCTTGATGAGGTCTGGTTCTTACCAACAGTTAAGACACCTTTAAAGGACAGAGGCTTAACAGATATCAGGTACAGAGCCGCCATGATAAAGAGGATCATCAAGCCATACAGACATTTCAAGTTAAGCATGATCGAGGAAAAGAACACGATTCCTTCCTATAGCATCAATACAGCCCGTCTGCTGCACAAAATGTATCCGGACGATAAATTCTACTGGCTGATTGGTTCAGACGTCTTAGACCAGCTGGACAGCTGGAAGGACATTGATGAACTGAAAAAACTGGTTACCTTCATCTGCGTTGCCAGAGGCGATGAAAAACGCCGTGATGATGTAATCATGATCGAAGCTGAAAGACATCCGGCCAGCTCAACTGCCGTTCGTAACGGTAATTTCAGCTATCTGCCTAAAAACATCAGAAGTTTCGTCATGGAAAACGGTCTGTATGTGGAATCAATTGCCAAGTCAACCGTTTCAGAAAGACGATGGATCCATGTGCAGTCAGTTGCCAAACTATGCAAGGAAATCGCCGAATGTGTTGGAGCAGATCCTGATAAGGCGTACAGGGCAGGCTTGCTGCATGATTGTGCCAAGGACATGGATAAGGATTTGATGGAAATGTACATGGACTTGTATTATCCGGACAAGAAGGAACTCAATCATCACATCTGGCATCAGTATGTTGGAGCTGCTTATTTAAAGAAGTACTTCAAGCTCAGAGACAAGGAGATCTTAAAGGCCGTAGAACATCATTGCTTGGGCGATGATGACAGCTTATTAAGCATGATCGTTTATTGCGCTGACAAGCTTGATCCTTCCAGAGGCTATGATTCAAGCAGGCAGATCGAACTCTGCAAGAGAGACATAAAGGCCGGTTTCAGACTGGTTCATGAAGAACAGGACGAATACCTTAGAAAAGAGGGCGTAAAATGATAGGAATTATTGTTGCGATGGCTAAGGAAAGAGACGCCATTCAGAAGTTGCTCAGTGATGTAAAACAGGTCAGCTATGGCCATCAGAACTATTACTTGGGTAATATCAGCGGTAAGGAAGTTGCCTTAATTGAAAGCGGCGTCGGTAAGGTAGCCGCCGCAATTACCACAACAAGATTACTTGAACACTTTGGCTGTGATAAGATAATCAACATCGGTACGGCCGGCGGCTTAAAGGAATATGAAAACGTTCTGGACATTGTCGTTGTCGATAAGAGCACTTATCATGACTGGGACAATGAAACGGTAAATGGCGAACCAAGAAGTTATGAAAC
>JAFUCG010000207.1 GCA_017459795.1 Erysipelotrichaceae bacterium
CAGTAGTAGAAATATACGTCAAGGAAGACGCAAAGTGCCGTTATTCAACTGTACAGAACTGGTCAACCAATGTTCTGAACCTGACTACCAAGAGATCAAAGGTCGAAAGAAACGGCTTAATGGAATGGGTTGATGGCAACATCGGTTCTCATGTCACCATGAAGTATCCGGCCTGCATCTTAGCAGAAGAAGGCGCCAAGGGTATGACCATTACCATTGCGGTAGCCAATAAGACCCAGATCCAGGATACCGGGGCTAAGATGATTCACTTGGCACCTAATACTTCAAGTTCAATCATTTCCAAGTCCATTGCCAGAAATGGCGGTTACGCCAACTTCAGAGACTGGATGTACATTGGACCTAAGGCAGATAATGCCAGAACTAAGATTGAATGTGATACCTTAATTCTTGATGAACAGTCCAACAGTGATACAATTCCTTATAACACCGTACAGAATGATAACTGTACCCTGGAGCATGAAGCTACCGTTTCAAAGATCTCTGATGAGGAACTGTTCTATCTGATGAGCAGAGGCTTGACTGAACAGCAGGCTACTCAGATGATCATCATGGGCTTCTTGGAACCATTTACCAAGGAATTACCGGTAGAATATGCCGTTGAGTTAAATCAGTTATTGAAAATTGACATGGAGGGGGCAGTAGGATAATGAAATTAGCAGAAGCATTACAGGCCAGAGCTGATCTGAAAAGACAGATAAATCAGCTTGAATACCGTTTAACCAGCAATGCACTTGTGCAGGAAGGTGAAAATCCTAACGAAAAGCCAGGTGATTTGTTTAAGGAATTCAACAAGTCATTAGAAGAAATGGAAAAGCTGATCGTCAGAATCAACCTTACCAACAGTGTTGAAAAAGTTGAAGGCAAGACTTTGACTGAGTTAATTGCCGAAAGAGATGTATTAAAGCAGAAAATAGCTACTTACAGAAATGTAGTCAGTGAAGCAAGCTCCAATACATCAAGAGCAACCAGAACCGAAATCAAGGTTTTACCGACCATCAATGTTGAATCTTTCCAGAAGGACATCGACAGGATGAGCAAGCAGTTACGTGAACTGGACAATAAGATTCAGGAAGCTAACTGGACAATTGAATTGAAATAACAAGCAAGCGTGTAGTCTAAGGGCGAATGCGATCTCTGTGACTGAGAATGAATGAGTTCACACTTAAGGGGATCAGAATTGCAGAGCAGATTCTTTTAAATAATTTTAGTGTATTGCTCAAATCGGGCACAAATGCACTGTTACAGAGTATTGTTAATACCGGGCATTGACTTATGATGAGGGTTGGGCTTGGGGCTTATTTAAATCACTGAAAACCGGAAAATATCCGGTTTTTATGTTAACCGTTTAAAAAAGTACAAGGCATACTTGTTTTACCCTTTAAAAAAATACAAACTACAAAAATGTGATACAATATAGTTCCTTGGAAAATTAATATATAATGATAGAGATAATAGTTTAAATTGAAAATTAATAAAGCCATTACTATAGATTTAATGAGGTTGTCTAAATGTTGAAAATACTAAGTTGGAGAGGCAAATTCTATAATACGATTCTGCAAAGAGGGCAGAATTACTTTAATCGTGGCTATGTTGAGAATTTCAAGATAATTAATGATACTGAGATCAGAGCTGATGTTAAAGGTGACAGGGTTTATAAGGTCAGGATCTTGTTAGGTAATAACGGTTCCATTAAATCAATGGATTGCGACTGTCCGTTTTCATTAGACGGTAACTACTGTAAGCATGAAGTGGCTGTATTACTGGAATATGAAGCACAATACAGACTGGAAAACGGCGATAAGAACAGAAGAGTTTTCCCATTTAAGGGCTTATTCAAGGATCAGGGTTACTACTATGATCTTGAAAAGCTGACTTCTGAGTTAAGAATAACGGAAGGAAATCTTTCAAAGGCTCAGAAGCTTTTAGACAGTGACAGATACAATGTTGAGGTCACTCAGGGCTTCTTCAATTATTCTGATGGTCAGTGTCTTAAGGCAACAATGGCGATGGATGGCTATTATCCGGATACGGAAATAATAATTAATCATGATGAGATCGTTACCAGAACCTGTTATCACAGAGGCTGTAACAGTTATACCTATTCCTATGGCTGGGCGGAAAGAAGAATAACTCCTTGTGAACATGAGGTGGCTCTTTTACTGGCCTTGAAGAATTACATCCTGGAGCATAACCCAGGTGATTCTACTGATCTTAACGGCATGAGGTTTCTGGATTCATTTAATGTTTTGCCTGAGAAAAATGAGGCAGTTAAAAGTGAAGATAATGTCAGACTGGTACCAAAACTGGAATACGATGGCTATGGGGTATTGAACCTGGGCTTTAAGATTGGCTGTGAAAAGCTGTTTGTGGTTAAGAAGCTTTCTGAACTGGTGGACAGCGTGGAAAATGAAAGTGAATATGCCTTAGGCAGTAAGAGCAAGCTACACTTTGCCAAACAGAAGTTTGATGAAAACAGCAGGAAATACTACGACTTCATAGAAAAGACCGTAACTGATGAAAAGACCAGAGATGCGATCAGAAACATGGATTACCGCAGTAGCGGTGAATCAAAGTTATTGGATGTCAGTAAGGACATTGCCTTATATGGTACAAGACTGGATGAATTCTATGATCTGGCTGAAAATGAAACCATTGAGGTAAATGACAAGACCTATCAGGGCAATGGCAAAAACATGATCACCTTAAGAGAAGGGAAACCTGAAATATCTTTGTCAATTGATGAAGTATTGAGAAACAGGGAATTCGATGGGGTAAGGATACATGGGCAGGTGCCTAAGCTGTTTAAGGGTGGCAAGTACAGTTATTTCATAGATGATAAGCATCTTTACAGAGTAAATGATGAATACAGTAACATCGTTGCCAGCTTGACCAGGGGGTCAAGGAGTAACGAAGTTGATTACCGCATTGGTAAGAAGAACTTAGCCAGATTCTATCACCATGTCTTACCGGTTTTAAAGGATAAGATTGAAGTGTTTGAGAATAACAGAGATCTTGTCAGCAGGTACATTCCACCTAAGCCGGAATTTAACTTCTACTTTGACGTCAGAGAAGGGGTAATAACCTGTTTACCGGAAGTTACCTATGGCCTGAGTAAGCATAACCTGGTTACCATTGACATGAAACTTGAGGTCAGGGATGAAATAACGGAAAGCCAGGTCGTTGAAATACTAAGAAGGTGTTTCCATTACCATGATGATAATGGCCTATTAGTAGTAGTGGGTGACGATGATACGATATATGAGATTCTGGAAAGTATGATTCCAGATTTAATGAAATACGGAACTGTCCATTCAACGGATGCCTTTGACAGATTAAAGGTAAAGCGTAATCCAAAGGTCAGTGTCGGGGTAAGACTCGATAATAATCTTTTGGAACTGGATGTAAAGACGGATGACATTTCCTTGGAGGAACTTGCTCAGATCATCAGCAGCTACCGTCAGAAAAAGAAATATCACAAGCTGAAGGACGGCAGTTTCATCCGCACGGACAATGAAACCATTGAAGAACTGGAAGCCTTACTTTCATCATTGAATGTTTCCTTAAAGGACTTTGTTAAGGGCAAGATGAACATACCGGCTTACCGTTCACTTTATCTTGATAAGTTATTGGAAGAAAACGATCATCTGTATGATAACCGTGACAGCCAGTATAAGCGGCTCATAAGAGATTTCAAGACCATTAAGGAATCTGACTTTGAAGTGCCGGAAAGCCTTAATGAAGTCATGAGAGGTTATCAGAAGGATGGTTTCAAGTGGTTAAAGACACTGGAACACTTTAACTTTGGCGGCATCTTAGCCGATGAAATGGGCTTGGGTAAAACCGTACAGATGATATCGGTATTACTTGATCATAAGGAAAAGGGTGGTAACGGCACCTCACTTGTCATTTGTCCAAGTTCACTGGTATATAACTGGGTAAGTGAATTTAACAAGTTTGCTCCAGAAATGGTCGTAAAGGCCGTTGCGGGAACCCAAAGTGAAAGAAAGAACATTCTGCATGAATTGTATAAGTTTGACGTTCTGATTACTTCCTATGATTTGTTAAAACGTGACATCTCAATGTATGAGGATAAGCAGTTTGCCTATCAGATACTTGATGAAGCTCAATACATTAAGACTCATACCACGGCCAATGCCAAGGCCTGTAAGGTAATAAAGGCAAATTATCGCTTTGTGCTTACGGGTACGCCAATTGAAAATAACCTCAGTGAGCTATGGAGCATCTTTGATTATCTGATGCCTGGATTCCTTTATAACTACGATACCTTCAGAAGAAACTATGAAGTGAAGATTGCCAAGGATAATGATGAAAGGGCGTCAGAAAGACTGAAGCAGATGATTGCCCCATTCATCCTAAGAAGAAAGAAGATGGATGTATTAACTGACTTGCCGGAAAAGATGGAAGAAATCATCAAGGTAAAGTTTGAAAACAAGCAACAGAAGCTTTATGACAGCCAGGTCGTTAAGATGACCAAGAAGATCGAAAAGACCAGTAATGAGGCATTTAACCAATCCAAGATCGCCATTCTGGCTGAATTAATGAAGATAAGACAGATCTGTTGTGAACCTTCACTGGTATTTGAGGATTATGATGGGGAAAGTGCCAAGCGGGAAGCCTGCATGGAACTTATCAGAAACGCCATTGCGGAAGGTCATAAGATACTCTTGTTCTCCCAGTTTACCAGCATGCTGGAAATAATTGAGGATGAGCTTAACAGTAATGGCATTGATTATTACAAGATCACCGGTCAGACTAAGAAGGAAGACAGATTACAGCTGGTAAACATGTTCAACGCTAATGATGTACCGGTATTCCTTATTTCCTTAAAGGCTGGAGGCACCGGCTTGAATCTTACCGGGGCTGACATTGTCATTCACTATGATCCTTGGTGGAATGTGGCAGCTCAGAATCAGGCAACTGACAGAGCACACAGAATCGGTCAGGAGAAAGTAGTATCTGTTTATAAGATCATCGCTGAAGACACGATTGAAGAAAAGATCGTAGAACTTCAGGATAAGAAGCAGGAACTGGCTGAGACCTTACTGAACAGCGATACCGTTAACATTTCAAGCTTAAG
>JAFUCG010000208.1 GCA_017459795.1 Erysipelotrichaceae bacterium
ATAAGGAGGAAAAGAGAAATGAGCACAATCGATATGGCAAGAAAGAAAAACTTTAACCGAAACCCACAGTCAGAAGCTATAGCTAAGGCAATCCTGGAAAACTATAAGCCAGGAAATGTCGAAGAGATGCAGGAAGCCTTGAAGGATGTCTTCGGGCCATTATTTGAAGCGATGCTTCAAGGAGAGATGGATAACCATCTTGGGTATCAATCAAATGATCATCAGCCAAAAGAGACAGAGAATCGCAGGAACGGTTATACAGAAAAAAGTGTAAAGACCAGTTATGGCGAAGTAGATATCAAATCGCCAAGAGACAGAGATGGCACATTTGAACCTCAGGTGATCAAGAAGAGGCAGCGAGATGTCAGTGGTCTGGAAGATAAGGTGCTGGCGATGTATGCCAGAGGAATGAGTCAGAGAGATATCGCATCGACAGTAGAAGACATTTATGGCTTTGAGATCTCCCATGAACAGATATCCAATATTACTGACAGGATCCTTGATGAAGTAAATGAATGGCAGAATAGACCATTGAAGCCATTCTATCCATTCCTGTTCGTAGATTGCATGTATGTTTCCATAAAGAAGGAATACGAGACGAAACAGTGTGCGGTATATGTGATACTTGGTTACGACAAAGACGGCTGTAAGGACATCCTAGGACTCTGGCTAAGTGAAAATGAAGGAAAACATAACTGGATGGCTATATTTGACGAGATCAAGAAAAGAGGCGTGCAGGATGTACTGTTCATTTCGATCGATGGTGTTTCCGGATTAGAGGAAGGAGCCAAAGCGATCTTCCCTGATGTTACTGTACAGAGGTGTATCGTTCATCTGATCAGAAATTCAATTAAATATATTCCATCAAAAGACTATAAAGATTACTGTACTCAGTTAAAGAAGATTTATGGTGCGCCATCACTTAAGGCAGCTGAAGCAGAATTTGAAAGATTCAAGACAAGATGGTCAGACTACCCTGGAGCAGTAGATGTCTGGGCAAGAAACTGGCGACACATTGAACAGCTATTCAATTATGGCAGTGCGGTCAGGAAAGTCATGTATACAACTAATTCAATTGAATCTGTCAACTCCAGTTTCCGTAAGGTCACCAAGCAAGGGTCATTTCCTAATGAAAATGCGTTGTACAAACTACTGTATTTACGCATTCAGGAACTCTATAAAAAATGGGCCAACAGGCCTGTATCGAACTGGGCTATGGTCCGCAACCAACTGCTCATCAACGATGACTTCAGAACAATCATTGAGAAATACGATCCAATCAGTTAGCTATAAAAATACTATGGGATAGTGGCGCCTATCCCATAGTAGATCATGTTATTTGAAATTATTTAGAATGTTAACTTACACACTTAACTTGACACTGTCAGGAATCCTGTTTTTTCGACGTTTTCAAGAAGTATAAATTTGATTGGATTATCATTTTTTCCATGTGTGAACCTCCCATAAGCTAAAGACTTATGGGCTTCTTAAGAAGTTTGATATTTAAGCTTTGTTCACCTGACAATAGTTAGTGTACTATGATCAGGCTATCCTTATTCTTAACGGGCTGTCCACTTGCCCTCTACTGTATAGAGCTGTTAAGCTCACAACACTACTTTTCTTAAGTATGTTCAATGCTCCATTAATGTCCGCATTGATACACATGCCATTCGAGGTCTTATACAGGCCTCTTTTTACTCTTGTACCGGAGAATACATATTTCTTTGGATCAACATCGTTGTATACAGGTATATCATCTCTGTCAAAGAAGGATGCTTTGCTGGTATACGATTCTTCCTGCCTGATCAGATTGATACCATAGTATTCGGATAAGTAAGATAGTTTATCCTTTAATCTTCCAAAAGGTATGTTCACAAAGTTCTGATTGTTTCTTCTCCCGATATTACTTTCTTTCTGTAATGTAGGATCATATCCGATAACGATGTTACCGATATTATTATCTAAGCAGTAATTGATGATATGTCTGGCGCATTTACTTATGTAATCGTTGATACGATCGTTTCTGTTTCTCTCAAGAGAAGACTGCTGCTTAGTCTTGTTAAGTATCCTTTGCTTGTCCTTGATTGACTGTAACCTTGAATTGTTCTTGTTGTACCACTGATTGATGCTCTTGAGTCTTCTTCCATCTAAGATGAAGCTTCTCCCTTCACTTGTGACACATGTTGCGAAATTATTGATCCCTACATCGATGGAGATTGCCTTGTTAATGTCTAACTCTTCTCTGATATCGTTATCTGCTTCATAGGTATACTGGATCTCAAAGAACCTTCCATCGCTTTTAGGAATTATCCTTATCTCCTTTACTTTCTTATCAAGGAGTACAGGAGGTATCGTTATCTCGATCTTCTTATGTGTCTTTCTGAAAGAATTGCTCATTGGGATAAGAAGTTTATTTCCCCTTAATCTTACAAATCCTATTACTAATGTGTAATACCCTTCCTTCTTCAAGTATTGAGGTAATCTTATATCTCTGTAAAAGTATCTTCCTTGCTTTACCTTTCTGAGTAAACCAAAGAAAGACTTAAAACAACCATCCACTTCCTTTAAGATCTGCTGGGCCATATTACTGTTGAGCATCTTATAGTTTTCAGATTCTTTCAACAGATGGTAATTCTTTTGATAATTAAGATATTCTCCTTCATTGAAGTAATACTGCCTGCAGTTATACAGTCCTTCATTAAACAGATCCTTGGCATATCTGCACAATTCCAGAAGAGTATCATATTGATATTTATTCAGCTTTGGCTGATGTTTTACAGTCAGAAACACTACCCCTCTCCCGAGATAATTATACCACACACTTGATTTATATTCTAGTATTATTCTTGCTTATGATGCTTTCTTTATGTTTCGGCAATGGCTTGTTGGCATTCATCACATCGACTGAAGATAAATGTGTTTTCTGCCAGAATTTATATAAAAAAACTGGAATAGAGTAAAATCCAGTCTATTAGTCAATACGATAAAAGGAAAAATGGAAAAATCTCGATTTCTGGGATTGTTTTTTTTGTGAATGTGCAATACTTTGATGATAGAAGGAGGTTGAGATTGTGGATCAAATAAAAATAGGACAGATTATTGCGACTCAGAGAAGGAAAATGAATATGACTCAAAGTATGCTTGCTGAGATACTAAATGTTTCCAACAAAACTGTTTCACGTTGGGAAACCGGAGTAACTATGCCAGATATATCGTTGCTGATACCTA
>JAFUCG010000209.1 GCA_017459795.1 Erysipelotrichaceae bacterium
ATTATTTATGACGTGAACAATCAGAATAATAGAGAGCATTTTAAAAGAAGGCAACGTTACTGACTGTGACGTTTACCTTCTGGTTTTTTATGTGTTTTTGCCCACCAACTTCAGACCCCCAACTTTGCCCACCAACTTCTAGACCACCAACTATTTTGGAGAACCTACCGATTTGGTATGCATTTTTTATGTATTTGTGACTTTAATAATTGTTTTTTCTTTACAGACGTAGTATTATACTTATGTTCACCAAATTGGTGCGAAAGGAATTTCATGAACAAACAAACTCTTGATGTTTTATTGAAATTAAACAGTGAGCCATTTGTTAACCAGAGAGTACTGGCTGAAAGCTGCGGTTACTCACTGGGGGCCATTAATCAGTCATTGAAGGAACTGGTTAATGATGGTTTTGTTACTAAGCAGATGAAACTAGCTCAAGAGGGGAAGGACTTATTAAGAACTAATGAGCCTAGAAATGCCATAATTCTTGCTGCAGGATTTGGCATGAGATCTGTTCCAATTAATCTGTATACACCTAAGCCATTGCTTAAATTAAATGGTGAGTGTCTGATAGAAAGATTAATCAGACAGTTGCATGAGGTTGGCGTAAATGACATTACGGTTGTTGTTGGATTCATGAAGGATTCCTTCGAGTACCTGATTGATGAATATGATGTAAAGCTTGTTTATAACAGCGAATACATTCACAAGCATAACTTGAGTTCTTTGAATCTGGTTGTAGATGACATTAGTAATACATACATAATGCCAAGCGACATATGGTGCCGTAATAATCCGTTTAATGACAATGAACTGTATTCCTGGTACATGGTAGCTGACATGGCTTATGCTTCTTCAAATGTCAGAGTTAACCGTAAGAGTGATCTGGTCAAGGTAGCTCAAAATGGTAATGCTCTTGTTGGTATCTGTTATCTAAATGAAAAAAAGGCTGTGGAAGTCAGAAACAAAGTTAAAAAGTATTCATCTTTAAAGGAATACGATGATAAGTTCTGGGAAGAAGCCTTGTTTGAAAAAGACAGAATGACTGTTAATGCAAGAGTTATCAAGTATTCTGACTATGTAGAAATAAACAGTTATGAACAGCTTAATGAAATAAATACTTCTTCAGCAAGCATTCAGAATGATGCCTTAAGCGTAATAGCAGACACACTTAAGTGCTCAACTGATGAAATAACGGACATCAGAATGTTAAAGAAGGGTGTAACAAACCATTCATTTGTCTTCAATGTTAAGTGTGATAAGTACAGTATGAATATCCCAAGTGATATTGATAAGGTGCAGATCAACAGAAGAAATGAAAAAGTGGTATACGACCTTATCAAAGATACCGGATTATGCGATGTACCTGTTTATTTCAATGCTGATAACGGCTATAGGATCAGCCATTACATTGAAAACGCAAGATGCTGCAATAAGGATGACATTAATGATGTCAGAATGTGCATGAGAAAGCTTAAACAGTTCCATGACATGAAATTAGCTTCGGACTTATATGTTGATTTGTTTGAAAGAATCAATAAGTATGAGGAATTGTGGAATGGTAACAGAAGCATATTCGGTGATTATGAGAAAACTAAGAAAAGTGTATTCGGATTAAGAGAATTCATCGAAGCTCACAAAAATCCATATCAATTGATTCATATGGATGCCGTACATGACAATTTCCTGTTTGATAATTCAAAACAGGGAGAAACGTCATTACAACTGATAGACTGGGAAACTGCAGGGATGCAGGATAAAAATGTAGATGTTGCCTTATTTGCCATTGATGCGATGTATGATAAAGAACAGACTGATAAGTTAATTGACATCTACTACAAAGAAGAATGTGATGATTTGACCAGAGCAATGATTTACTGCTACATGTCCGTTTGCGGACTGATGTTATCAAACTGGTGTGAATATAAGAGAAACATGGGTGTTGAATTTGGTGAGTATTCACTAAGGCAATACCGTTACGCAAAAGATTATTGTCGTTACGCGACAGAAATGATTAAGGGGTTAGAAAATGGGGTTAAGTAAGATTGAATTTGACTTATTGAGTAAACATGTTGATGGTGTTGAGCCACATGGTTACTCAACTGAAGAAATAAATGAGACAGAAAAGAATCTCGAGTCTTATGGTTATGTAAGTAATAGTGCACTGACTGAAAAAGGCTTGGATGCCTTGGAACCATATAGAGTTAAGAGAGTCATCTTTCTGGCAGCTGGATTTGGTTCAAGACTTGTTCCAATAACTTTAAAGACACCTACACCATTAGTAAGGGTACATGGTGAAAGAATTATTGACCATGCCTTGGATGCATGTTTGGAAGCAGGTATTAATGAAATATACATCGTCAGAGGTTATTTAAAAGAACAGTTTGATCAGTTGCTTTATAAGTATCCAATGATCAAGTTCATTGATAACGATGAATACAATTCTGCCAATAACATTTCAAGTGCAATCAGAGTAAAGGATCTGTTTGAAAACGCATATGTCATTGACGCTGACAACATCGTATACAACCATAAGGTCATCAGAAAATATCAGTATTCTACCAACTTCATGGGAGTTAAGGTGAGTGAAACTGATGACTGGTATTTTAAGACAGAAAATGGTGTTATCACAGACGAACTTAAAGGCGGCTCAGGCGATGATATATATCTAGTCATCGGAATCTCATATTGGGATGAAAAAGCCGGCAAACAGCTTAAAAAAGACCTTCAGGAGGAATATGACGGTCCTGAAGGAAAGAAACTGTATTGGGAATTCGTACCAATACTTACCAGAAAAGAAAATTACACTATCAAAGTCAGAGAGTGTAACACGAAAGATGTTATTGAAATCGATA
>JAFUCG010000005.1 GCA_017459795.1 Erysipelotrichaceae bacterium
TGTGATAATAACGGAAAGCTGGCTAACGCCATGTATAAGACCGGATCCAATAAGCCGGTAATAATTGAAGATTGCCTGTTACATGACAAGAAGATCGAAGCGATCAGGAAAAAGGTTCTGGAAGTCTTAAATGAACATCACTATCCTGTCTATGATAACAAGGTCAAGAAAGGTGTCAGACATCTTGTCATAAGAGGCTTTGGTGATGAATATCAGCTTGTCTTAGTTACCGGCCAGGATACCATATCCAGAGAAATCATTTCTGAGCTGGAAAACATCAGGGGAATAGTCAGTATTTATCAGGGAATCAATACGCAGAAGAACCCTGTAAAGATGATGCCTGATACATTAAAGTTACTCTCAGGTGAAAAAACAATTAACATGCAGCTTAATGATTACTACTTCAAACTCAGCCCACAGGCCTTTTTCCAACTTAATTCAGAGACTGCCGGCAATATTTATGAGGCCATAAATGAACTGATCACGGAAAAGACCGGTACGATCGTTGAGGCGTTCTGTGGTATTGGTGCGATTTCCCTATATCTACATGACAGGGCAGATAAGGTAATCAGCATTGACCTGGATGAATCGGCAATAAAAAATGCCAGAGAGAACTGCTGGCTTAATGAAATAAGATAACCACCAACTGCTGTGGATGTGGACCTAGGCTGTCATCTGGTGTGGACTAATAACTCCACACTAGATGGTGTTCAAACAACCAAAAACCTCCTTGTTGTCATAGACTTATATTGTCTATATAACAGGAGGTTATATTTTAATGAATGATTTGAATTTAGACAACTTACTTCTCAATCTTCTTAATCTTTCTTCTAATGATGTCACTGCTATTTCTTCCAGTAATGTTAATGGCGTAGCTCATCTTTCAGTTACTTTATCTCACCCTTCAAATCCAACCTGCCCTGTCTGCGGCTCCTCTCATTTGAAGTCATTGGGCTACTATATCAAAAACATTAAACTGGCTAATGATGCTTTCAGAAATCATCTTGTTTCCGTCCGAGTTCCCAGAAGAAAATGTCTTGAGTGTGGTACCTCCATCAGTTTTACTAAAGGCATGAATCCTTATAACTCAACGATCTCCTACGACATCGTATTAAAGATCATGCATTTGTTACAGAACCCAGAGATTACTTTTACCAGATGTGCCGAACTCACTGGTGTTTCCGAATCCACTGTTGTCCGCACCTTTGATAAACACTGTCATATCTCCAGAAACACATTTCCAGAAGCTTTATGCATTGATGAAGTTTATACAAAACTGACTGACCATAAGGAAGGTAATCGTTTTTCAAAGTTCAGTTGTGTTTTCTACGATTTTTATAATCACCAGCTCATAGATATTCTTCCCAGCCGCACTAAAAGCCATCTTCATCATTATTTTCAATCTGTATCTACTTCTGAACGTGCAGGTGTCAAATATGTTGTGATAGATATGTATAAACCTTACAGCGACATCATCAGGATTTATTTTAAAAGAGCTGTCATCTGTGTTGACTCCTTCCACGTTATCAAGCACCTCAATGACAGCCTTAGTAAACTAAGAATCAGGATAATGAAATCCTATGACTCCAGCTCTTTAGAATATTATCTGCTAAAAAAATGGAATTTTCTACTCTTTGACAGACATATAAATCTGGATAATAAAGGAAAAATGAATCATAAGATCGGTTATATTGTTAATCGCAGGCAGATCAGAGAACTTATCCTGGACATTGATCCTGTGCTTAAAACTGCCTGGGAACTTAAAGAACTTTATTCTGACTTTAACATTTCTTCATCTTATGATCAGGCTAAGATTGATCTTCCACAACTGATTCAGAAGTTCTTCGCTGCTGATATCCCTGAATACCGTGAATTCGCTTCTACTCTCAATAACTGGAGAAATGAGATTATCAATTCTTTTATTCTCTACAAAGGAAGACGTCTTAACAACGGTGTAGCTGAAAGTTTAAACAGCAGGATTTCCCTATTATTATTCAACACTAAAGGAATGCGTAGTTCTGAGAGAAGAAGGAAGCGCATCCTTTATGCCATTAACAGATCTGGCTTCTCCATAAAATAACCTTCTAATACGTTAAAGGAACTACCTGAATGATAGGTAGTTCCTTCATTTTTTAATCCACACCAGGTGATGGCTACTGTCCACACCAGTTAGTGCTTCTTTTTTTCACTCCACACCAGTTGGGGGAGTCCCTATTTTTTTATTTCCTACTAATTTATTAGAAGTCTACTTCTGTATCGTAGTAGCAGCACTTCAGCAGCTTTTCCATCTCTTCCTGGCTTGGCTGACGTGGGTTAGAACCTGTGCATGCATCAGCGATTGCGTTCTTAGCGATTTCTGGTAATCTTTCCAGGAATACTTCTTCAGGAACGAAACCCTGTTCTGTTGGATAAGAATCTGCACCGTAGTTCTTAATGCAGTGAGGAATGTTCAGAGCATCGTTCATGTCACGGCAGAACTTAATCAGAGCAGCAACCTTTTCTTCAGTTGTTGAGCCTTCTAAGTGCATGTAATCAGCGATAACTGCATATCTTTCAGCAGCTTCTGCGTTCTTAGCATTGTAAGCGATGACCTTTGGTAAGTACATAGCGTTTGCAGCACCGTGGATGATGTGTGCACCATAGTCCTGGAAGATAGCACCAGTCTTATGAGCCATTGAGTGTACGATACCTAATAAAGCGTTAGAGAATGCCATACCAGCTAAGCACTGAGCATTGTGCATTGCATCTCTCTTTTCCATGTCGCCATTGTATGATCCAACTAAATCCTTCTGGATCATTTCGATTGCGTGGATTGCTAATGGATCTGTGTAATCACAATGAGCTGTTGAAACGTAAGCTTCGATAGCATGTGTTAAAGCGTCCATACCTGTATGAGCAACTAACTTCTTAGGCATTGTTTCTGCTAATTCTGGATCAACGATAGCGATGTCTGGTGTGATCTCGAAGTCAGCGATTGGGTACTTGATGCCCTTCTGATAATCAGTAATGATTGAGAATGCAGTTACTTCTGTAGCTGTACCTGAAGTTGAAGAAACAGCTACGAAATGAGCTTTCTTTCTTAATTCAGGAATTCCGAATACCTTGCACATGTCTTCGAATGTGCAGTTTGGATATTCGTATTTGATCCACATTGCCTTAGCAGCATCGATTGGAGAACCGCCACCGATAGCGATGATCCAGTCAGGTCCAAATTCCTGCATAACTGCTGCGCCACGCATAACAGTTTCAACAGATGGGTCTGATTCGATGCCTTCAAACAGCTTAACTTCCATTCCAGCTTCTTCCAGATACTTCTGAGCTCTGTCTAAGAAGCCGAATCTCTTCATTGAGCCGCCGCCTACGCAAATGATTGCCTTTTTACCTTTTAATGTCTTTAATGTTTCCAGAGAACCTTTACCATGATACAGATCTCTAGGAAGTGTAAATCTAGCCATATATAAATACCTCCTATAGCTTCCTATTCAATGTTAAGGTCTTGTGAAATGATTGTCAAAGAATTATTGTGTGTTTGTGATTCTTTTAACAATATAAACAAAGTCGTACAGATCTGTACAACTTTGTTTACTTTTTAAATATTTTACTGACTACAGTCACAATGATAAATGTTATCAGCCATATTACCAAAAGCCAGATGATGAATGAGGCAATACTGAACTTCATGCCAACAGCATCAACTTCTTCAGGGCTCATTGCGTATGTATGGACAACCTCCAGCCCAAAACCGTTTTCAATTGTTATTTCTCCACCATGAGATCTGAACGCAAACTTAAGCCAGTGATTTCTTGTGAACCAGTAATAATTGATTCCCATTCCACATAAACATGTTAATAAACTTATGACAAATGATATTATGATGTTTTTCATGTTTCTTTCCTCATCCTCATTATAACAAAAATTCGATAATATAAATCAAGTCCCAAATTGAAGAAACATGGAGAATCCTACGTTCCGCATGGCAAGCCATGACGAAAAATGGAGAAATTCTCCATGTTTTATTTTTCTGGTGTATAATTCACTTAGAAGCGG
>JAFUCG010000210.1 GCA_017459795.1 Erysipelotrichaceae bacterium
CGACATCGCTACCAAGATGGTAGAAGATCTGACAAAGACAGCTGAAATCGGCCAGATCTATGATGCCAAGGTCGTAAGACTGGAAAGCTATGGCGCATTCGTTGAATTGTTCCCTGGAACAGATGCACTGGTACATGTATCAGACATGCGTTGGACCAGAGTTGAAAAGCCAAGCGATCTCTACAAGATCGGTGACAGCGTTCAGGTCAAGGTAACTGAAATTGATGAAAAGGGCAGAGTAAATGCTTCAATCAAGGAATTACTGGAAAAGCCTGAAGGCTACTCAGAACCTGTTAAGGATTACAGCCGCAAGAAACTCTTCGGCTCAAACAATAACAAGGGCGACCGCAAGAAGAAAGTTTCAAAGTAGTTTGAATTATACTAAAAAAGTCCCACTTCATTAGAAGCGGGACTTTTATAATGCTTTTGAATTAGAATGTCATGTTGTCAAAGTATTCCTTAAGACAGATTGGAACACTGTCAACAATCACTTCGCAGATCTGCTCAACCGGCATCTTCAAACCTGTTTCAAGCCACCATTCAGCCAGGCTGGTACAGCCATGACAATACAGCCTTAATGAACAATCGCTCTTATTATCCAGCTGACGGAAGTGGAAACTCTTGCAGATGGCGTCATAAGTGGTCCTGTAGGAATAGTCATTGAGAAACTGCAGAAAGCTGTTCTGATTCTTGTATCTTACGACCTTGTTAAAGAAATCCTTCTTTTCATACATGTAGCTATAACATACCTTTACGACATCGCTGTATGAATAGTTTGCCTTGTTATTTAACTGCTTTTCAATGGCGTTAGAGTAAACATAGGCCATCAGATCATACTTATCGTGAAAGCAGCGGTAGAAAACCGTACGAGGTAAGTTACATTCATTCATTATGTCCTTCACTGAAATGTCATCAATGAACATTGTGGCCATCATCTTTTCAAATGCCGCTGCGATCAAATCCTTATTACTCATATCATCACCAGGGTTATTGTAGCATCATTTGCGACATATATGTCAATGTGTTACAGTTAAATGTAGACAAAATGTTGTCAGTGTCACAGAAACATTGGCTGTTCAATATTATAATTTCCTTAAACGCAAAGGAGAACAAATATGAATACTTTTGAAAGTGTTAAGGGAAAAGTAGCAGTCGTTACCGGTGCAACAAGCGGTATCGGCAGAGAAATAGCAAAGACATTTGCTGCTAACGGCATGAAGGTTGTATTGGCTGGCAGAAATGAAGAAAGAGGAGCTAAAATCGTTAATGACATCAAGGCTAATGGCGGCGAAGCCATTTTCGTCAAGGCTGAAGTTCGTAACGAAGAAGAAATCAAGAAGTTGATTGATGCCGCAGTTGAAAAGTATGGCAAGTTAAATGTCATGGTAAACAATGCCGGTGTTACACCGCCATTAAAGCCATTACACGAATATGACCTGGCTGAATTCAACAGAATCAACGAAATCAACTATACCGCAACATTCTTAGGCACAAAGTATGCCGTAGAAGCAATGCTGAAGACAGAGTCACGTGAATGCTCAATCATCAACATCGCCAGCGCTTCAGGCTTGAAGGCTACAGAATGCTTCTGCTTATATGATGCTTCAAAGCACGCCGTTGTCGGCCTGACAAAGTCATGTGCTCTTAATTATGCAAAGCATGACATCACCGTAAACGCAATCTGCCCTGGTGTAATTGATACTGAAATCTTTGCCAATGCACCTGAGGAAGTCAGAGAAATCAATAAGAAGAGTGTACCAATGGGACGTTTTGGCCGTCCAGAAGAAATCAGCTACATGGCATTATTCATGGCAACAGACATGGCAAGATTCATGACTGGTTCAATCGTTACCGTTGACGGTGGCTTTACCGGCGGCGACCATAATGAAATGCCTTGGGGCACACCTGATCCAAGAGATCTTCATTAATCTTACCTTTAATTATTCATGTCTTATATAGGGGGGTAGAGGCAGACAGGTTTAAACTTGTCTGCCTTTTACTGTTTTTTGTGGTAGACTATATAGCGTCAAGGCGGGTAATGTTATGAAACAGCTATTTAATCTCCATACTCATACTTCAAGATGCGGACACGCCAGTGGCAGTGATGAGGAATATGTTTTGGCTGCCATTAAGGCAGGCTATAAGGTGCTTGGTTTTTCTGATCACTGTCCATATCATGAATATCCAAACAAGCGTATCCACATGGACTGGGATGAACTGGAAGATTATATAAGCAGCATTAATGCCTTAAAGGAAAAATACAAAGATCAGATAGAGATACATGTAGGCTTGGAAAGTGAATACTTCCCACAGTTTCATGAGGAAAAGGAATACCTCAGAAGCAAGGTTGAATACATGATATTTGGCCAGCATTTCCTCTTACCGGAATGTAAGCACAGCTACTTCGGCAATGTCAGTGATGCTGAGATAAATGCCTACGTAGACCAGGTGTTAACGGGTCTTGATTCCGGCTTGTTTACTTATCTGTGTCATCCTGATGTCTTCATGAATTCTCAACCGGAATTTACGGAAGCCTGTTTCAACGCAGCCCATAAGATCGCTCAGAAGGTCGTGGAAACTGATACACCTGTTGAAATAAACATCAGAGGGGTTCAGAAAGGCAAAAAGGAGTTCATAGACGGCTCTTTTCAGTTCTGGTATCCTAATAAGCAGTTCTGGAAAATCATGGCTGAATACCCGATCAAATGCGTCGTAGGGGTAGATGCCCATGCTCCTGAAGACCTGCTTGATAAAGAGGCCCTGGAGGCAGCTTACGAAGAGTTAAGTGATTTGAATCTGAATTATGTGAAAGTCATCGTATGATGGCTTTTTTCTTATGTTATCTTCAGCCATTTGTGTTATTTAATATTTAAATATGATAAAATTATCTTGGTGGAATTTTTATGAGAATGAGAAAAAAGCCTTGGGCTAAAGATATGATCGCTTCAAGAACTGACTGTGTTATCAGTGAACCGGAAAAGATGGCCGGCCATTGGTCCCAGTTCTCCAAAAGCGGTGAAG
>JAFUCG010000022.1 GCA_017459795.1 Erysipelotrichaceae bacterium
CCTGACAAGTGAACAGGAAGCAAATACCCTCAGAGATCAGCTTATAAATGATTATGGCATCAGATGTCTTGCCATAAGGGCTGATGTTTCCAAAGAACAGGAAGTGGAAGAGATGTTTGCGATTGCTGAAAGAGAATTGGGCAATGTAGACATCTTAGTTAACAATGCCGCAATCGATCTTTCCAATCTTTTTAACATGAAAAACGCTGATGAGTTCAGAAGAACATTAGATGTCAATGTCGTAGGGGCTTATAACTGCTCTAAGAGAGCTTTTCCAAGCATGAATGAAAACAGGTTTGGCAAGATCATAAACATTGCCTCAACCAATGGCATTAACTCATATTATCCAATGTGCTTTGACTATGATGCCTCAAAGGCAGCCCTGATATCACTAACCCATAATCTGGCAATGCAGTTTGCACCATTCGTAAATGTAAATGCCATTGCCCCGGGCTTCATAGGAACTGAAAGTGAACTTGAAGGGTATGATGAAGAGTTTCTTAAGGAAGAAACTGATAAGATCCTTAAGGAAAGATATGGATATCCAAGAGAAGTTGCGTCACTGGTAAGATTTCTGATCAGTGAGGATGCTGATTACATAAATAATACGGTCATAAGAATTGATGGGGGACAAAAAGGAAGCTGTTAAGCTTCCTTTAATATTTTAGTGAGTGCTAATAAGATTGATAACTTGCCGTATTCTAGTGACAAACCACCTTGCATGTACAGGGTGTAAGGTTCAATTACTGGAGCGTCTGCACTAAGCTCGATTGTACTGCCCTGAGTGAAACTGCCGCAGGCCATTACTTCATCAAATGGATAGCCAGGCATTGGTGCCGGTAATACCGTAACATATGAATCAACAGGGGAAGATGACTGAATTCCCTGAGTGAAACGAACCAGATTTTCCTTACTTCCTAATTCAACGGTCTGAATGATGTCCGTACGAGGTTCATCATGAGCAGGAGATACATTCTTAAAGCCCAGTTTTTCCAGCAGGTAGGCACTGAATACAGCTGTTTTCAGGGCACTTGCGACAGCGCTAGGAGCCATGAAGATTCCCTTGAAGAATGAGTTATTCAGATTGAAGTTTGCACCTTGTTCCTTACCAATTCCAGGAGCTGTTAATCTGTCAGCCACCATTTCAATGATGTCTTTTCTGCCGGCGATGTAACCGCCTGTAGAAGCAATGCCGCCACCTAAGTTCTTCATTAATGAACCTACAACGACATCTGCACCAACATGACCAGGTTCCTTGTCTTCTACAAGTTCACCATAACAGTTATCTACCATGATGATTACTTCATCATTTACTTTTCTGATTTCCTTAATGAGGTGTTCAATCTTATCCAGCATTAATGATGCTCTGGCTGAATAACCTCTGGAACGCTGAATTTCAACCAGCTTAACATCTTTCTTTGCCAATCTCTTTACGATCGTTTCTTCATCAAATTCATTGTTGATCAAATCAATCTGTTCATACTTAACGCCATTAGCCTTTAATGACTGTGATGAATTGCCGCATAAGCCGATCATTTCCTGTAAGGAATCATATGGTGTACCAGTTAATGAAATCATGGTATCGCCATGCTTCAAAAGGGCACTGAAAGTAATGAATAAGGCATTTGTGCCGCTCATGATATGAGGTCTTACCAGGGCATCTTCACAGCCTAATACAGTTGCGAATATGCTTTCAAGCTTGTCTCTGCCGGTATCGTAATTACCATAGCCGTTAATGTCACTGAAATCAGAATAAGATACTTTGTTTTCAATGAATGCGGACAGAATTCTGTTTGAATTCAAAAGGGCAGTTCTGTCGATCTTTTCATATATTTCCTGTAATTCCTTATCAGACTGTTGAGCCAGTTCTAATAAGTCTTTGTTTATTTCATCTAAAATCATATCTATTCTCCTTAAAATGCATAGTCTATTATACGCCAATTATTTATTAATCAATCACAAAAGCTCATAATCGGAAATTACCTTCTGCATGTCATTTGGTAATTGAGAAGTAACATCAATCTTTTCTTTTGTAATCGGATGAATGAAGGATAGGCGAGAAGCATGTAGTGCCTGTCTGTTCATTAATATGTTATCAGGGTTATATAACTGATCACCGATCAGAGGATGGCCGACATGCAGCATGTGGACTCTGATCTGATGAGTCTTTCCGGTTTCAAGTATCAGTCTGACTATTGAAAGATTATTGTTCTCTGCAAGCACTTCATAGTTTGTTACTGCTCTTTCTCCAGCTTCATCAACAACTCTCTTCATTGAAGTTCCTATTTTAAGAATTGGCTCATCTATTCTGCCTGTCTTCTCAGTAAATGCTCCTTCAACTATGGCCGTATATTCACGGTGTATTTCCCGTTTCCTGACCATTTCTGACAACAGCCCGGCCGCATACATGTTTTTAGCTATGATTGTTAAGCCTGAAGTATCCTTGTCAAGTCTGTTGATGCAATGGAACACAGGATCAATGCCTTTCTTAATCAGATAGGAAGTTATGGCATTTGCCAGTGTTTCCGTATAGTTAAGACGGGAAGGGTGAACAGGCATGCCATATGGCTTGTTAATGATCAGAATGTCTTCATCTTCATAGACAATATCTAATTCATACTCACAGGCAGGTAAATGAGAATTGGTGCTCTTTTCAATGATGTTAAGTACCAGTTCATCATTGTTCTTAAGAATGTAATCAGTAAATACTCTTTTACCGTTTACCATGATTCCTTCATCATGATTCTTTAATACGGAAACGATGCCATGAGAAAAACCATGTGACTTAAGAAAGTCCTTTACTGTTTTTTCAGCATGTCTGTCATCAATTCTGAATACTATCTTTCTGGCCATATTAATTAATTGACTTTTATCTTTCCGCCTTATATTATAGAACAGACGGCGTGTTTTTAGTATATATAGGAAGAGGGTTAGTATGAGCATTAGAATTATATCTGACAGTACAAGTGATTTAACACAAGGATTAATCAGAGAATATGACATAACGATCTTACCGTTACACATCATTCTTGATGAAACCTCATATACCGACATGCAGGACATCTTTCCTAATAACATATACAAGTGGAGCGATGAACACGATTCTACGCCTAAGACAAGTGCACCGTCATTACAGGAAGCAATCAACTGCTTCAAGAATGTCATCAAGTCTGATGAAGATGAACTGATCTGTTTTTCAATCAGCAGTTCAATGAGCAGCAGCAACAATGTCATGCATCTTGCGGCTAATGAACTGGAAATTGAAGACAGAGTACATATCATTGATTCTGAGAATCTTTCCAATGGAATTGGATTACTTATATTAGAGGCCGCAAAAATGGCTCAGAATGGCTTAAAAGCCAGCGAGATCTGTGATCACATCAATGAACTGAAGCATAAGGTTAATACAAGTTTCGTAGTTGATACACTGACATATCTGCACAGAGGCGGCAGATGCGGTGGTTTGGCTATGATGCTTGGCGGTACCTTGAAACTTCATCCAAAGATTATCGTTGAAAACGGGGCAATGCACTCAACCAAGAAGTACAGAGGCCACATGCATAAGGTCATAAAGGATTATGTAAATGATCTTGACGAGGAGTTAAGAAACGCTGATAAGAGAACACTGTTCATTATTCACTCTGGTGCTGATGATGAGACTGTTGAACTGATCAGACAGCACTGTGAAGAATATGGCTTTACCCAGACCTACATTACTCAGGTGGCGGGGTCATTTCATCACATTGCGGACCAGGTTGTCTGGGCTTGATGTTCATTAACGGCTAATTAGTAAAACAAGAGTAACTGATATGTTAAATCATATCTGATTACTCTTTTTTCATTTATGTTATAATCTGTCTATGAAAATTATCAGGCTAACTTTTGAACACTACGATACAATTCAGAAAATCTACGCAGGAGCCCGTACATTCATGAAGGAAAACGGCAATCCTAATCAATGGAAGAACGTCTTTCCAAGTAATGAAATGATCAATAACGATCTGAATAACGGCAATCTCTATGGCTTGGAAGAAGATAGACAGCTAAAGTGCATCTTTGCATATATCTTAGGCCATGATCCGACATATGATGAGATCTATGAAGGTAACTGGCTGAATGACAAGCCATATGGCGTCGTTCACAGAATTGCATCAGATTTCAGCTTGCCGCATGCCGGTTCAATATGCATTAACTGGGCATATGAGCAGTGCGGTAATCTCAGAATTGATACTCACCAGGATAACAAGCCAATGCAGAATCTGTTAAAGAAACTTGGCTTTATATATTGCGGTATCATTCATACTCACGACGGTACAGACCGTCTGGCATTCCAGAAAACAGATCAGGAGGATTAAGCATGGAACAGAAGAAGATCATTCTTGACGTAGATACAGGCAGTGATGATGCCATTGCGATTATGCTGGCATTAAGCTCACCTGAATTAGATATTAAGGCCATTACCGTAACATGGGGTAACAGACCGGTTGAAAACTGTGTTGAAAATACCTTGAGAGTCGTTGAATTAATGAACAGTGATGTTCCAGTATACAAGGGCTGTCCTGAGGCAATGGTCAGATACATGAATGAGGAATTCGTCAGCAGCTGTACCATCGTTGAAGATGGTGTTGAATATTCCTTGCATCCGGCTTATCTTGATTTGCCAAAGGCAACTAAGAAGGCAGAGAAGAAGAACGCTGTATCATTCATCATTGACTATCTAATGAATGCTGAAGAAAAGATCACTTTCATTGCCGTTGGCCCGCCAACAAACTTAGGCATGGCCTTAAGAGCTGCTCCTGAAATTAAGGAAAACATTGAAGAAGTAGTCTTCATGGGTGGCGCCATTAACAAGGGTAATGCCGGTCCTGTTTCCGAAGCTAACTTCTATCATGATCCGGAAGCCGCCAAAATTATCATTGACAGCGGTGTAAAATGCAGAATCATTGGCTTGAATGCGACTCATTCAGCCGAATTAAATCTTGATGATGCAAAGGTATTTGATGAAATAAATACACCACAGACAAGACTGGCTGCATCATTATTGCGTAGCCGTGTAGATGTATTCAGAAGACTGAAGCAGGGGAATGGCTATTCAGATGCCATTCATGATGCCTTAGCTGTAGCCAGTGTCATTGATCCATCAGTAATTACTGAAATACATAAGATGCGTTGCGACATTGACCTTGGTCGTGGCTTAGCTTATGGCCAGTTAGTAGCTGACTGCAGATACGGCAATGAACCAGATGAAAATACAAAGACATCTGTAGCCTTGAAGGCCGATAAGGATAAGTTCTTCAAGATGCTGTGTGAACGTTTAGGTTAATATGAGAGATTTACTAGAAGAATTAAGAGGATATGTCCCATTTAACGAGCAGGAAGAAAAGGACAGAAAGATAATCATTGAACTTTTGAGCAATGTCGATGACATTTATGACAGAAGTAATGACATTGCCCACATGACTGCCAGTGCCTGGGTAATAAACAGACAACATACCAAAATCCTAATGGCTTATCATAACATATATAAGTCATACAGCTGGTTAGGCGGCCACGCAGATGGCGATAAGGACCTATTAAGAGTTGCTCTAAGGGAAGTGCAGGAAGAAAGTGGATTAATGCATTTAAAGCCTGTTAGTGATAATATATTCTCAATTGAGATATTACCGGTCAATGGCCATGAGAAAAAAGGCAAGTACGTGGCAAGTCATCTGCACATCAATGTTACTTATCTCATTGAAGCAGATTCTGATGAACCGTTAATCGTAAAACCTGATGAAAACAAGGCTTTGAAGTGGTTTGATATTGATAAGGCAATAGATTCCAGCAATGAAGAATGGTTCAAGGAAAGGATCTATTCAAAGCTGAACGCAGAGCTATTCAAATACATGGAGGAACAACATGAAGATTTTAAAGGAAAATAAGACATTAGCCATACTTACGTTGATCGAACTCATCTGTGGCATATTGGTATTAATTGACGTAATTGCCTTCACCAAGACAATTCTCAGAATCATTGGTATTCTGGTTACCATCAGAGGTGCATTATTTGCCATTGATTACTTTAAGAAATCACCGGAAACAGCCAGTTTGGGAAATGATCTGTTCATGTCACTCATTACTATTGGCATCGGCATTTTCTTCATTCTTAACCCGGATAAGATCATTGATACATTCTCCTTACTGACATCCTTATATGGCATTGGCTTGTTCATCAGTGCCGCCAGCAAGATTCAGTTGGCTGTCAATGAATTAAGATTGAAGAATAAGAAATGGTGGTACTTTGCCATATTAGCTGCTTTGACACTGATCGTAGCATATGTATCATTCATGAATCCATTTACAACTGTTTCATCTAACTGGACATTTACCGGCATTGCCATGATCGTCTTGGCTTTGGCAGATGTAGCAACAGTAGTATTCAAGTATGTTGACATCAAGCCAAAACCTAAGGTAGCTCCAGAAACTCCAAAAGTTGAACCAATTGATGCTCAGATCACCGTAAAGGAAGTTATTGAAGAACCTGAGGAAATCAAGGAAGTAAGCGTTGAGGACATCATAGCTGATGAAAAGGCTGTCATGGAAGAAAAACCGGCTGTAGAAGAACCTGTCATTGAAGAAATCAAGGATGAGGATACAAAAGTAGAATAGAAGTATTTATTATGAAGATCATTGAAGAATTAAACATTGAAGTAGATAACGACATTTACAAGGGCAATTGCAAGTTCATTAATCTGGACAGTTATCCTGATAACATTGACGAATATGAACTCAAGACCGTAAAAGTCGAAATAAAGGGCAATGAAATTGACTGTTTCATCGCTACAGGCACCGTAGAAGATGCCTATGGCATGCAGTATGAACAGATCAATCTTTACCTGTTAAAG
>JAFUCG010000023.1 GCA_017459795.1 Erysipelotrichaceae bacterium
GCCATCAGAAAGCTTGAAGGTCTGGAAATGTATACAGGCTGGTATAAGCTGACTGACAGGGAGATACCTGAAATAAATGAAACAGTCATTGAAGAAAATGGCGTTAAGTATAACGTTGATTTCGTAAATGGTCAGAAGACAGGCTTTTTCCTTGATCAGAAACGTAACCGTAAACTGGTTGGCAGTATCTCTAAGGGTAAGAAAGTACTGGATTGTTTCACTCATACAGGCTCATTTGCCCTGAACTGTGCCTTAAACGGGGCCAGTAAGGTAACGGCTGTCGACATTTCGGAGACAGCCATCAATCAGGCTAGAAGAAACGCAGAGCTTAACGGTCTGAACATTGACTTTGTGGTTGCCGATGTCTTTGACTATCTGGATAAGGTCAATAAAAAGGAATATGACCTGATCATTCTTGATCCGCCTGCCTTTACCAAATCCAGAAAGACAGTAGATCATGCCTATAAGGGCTATCTGGACATTAACATGAGGGCCATGAGACTTTTGGGCAGGGGCGGTTACTTAGCTACCTGTTCATGTTCACATTTCATGCCTCATGAATTATTTGAACAGATGTTAAAGGAAGCCAGCTACCGTACCGGTTTCCAGCTAAAGCTCATTTCCGTTACTCAGCAGAACAGTGATCATCCAATTCTGTTGAATGTACCGGAAACTGATTATCTGAAGTTTTATATCATACAGATAGTTTGACACAACTTGTTTTAAAAATTTGTAGGGTTTATAATTTCACAGTATGAAAAAGAAGAGTAAGATTACTAACGACATAAAGCCTACCAAGATAATTCCAATAGGATTCATGGGCGTAATATTTATAGGAACACTGTTACTGATGTTGCCGATTTCAACCAGAAGCGGACATCTGTCATTTTTTGATGCCTTATTTGAGGCAACCAGTGCTACCTGTGTTACCGGGCTTATCGTTGTTGATACGGCCACGACATTTACCAATTTCGGCCAGTTTGTCTTATTGCTCTTAATTCAGTTGGGTGGCTTGGGCTTCATGGCCGTAGCTACGATCCTGTTTGTCATATTGGGCAAGAAAATATCACTTAAGGAAAGAATGACCATGGCTGAAAGCATGGGTGAAGACAGACTACAGGGCATTATTAAACTGGCTGTGCAGATGGCCAAGATAACTTTCATAGTTGAAGGATGCGGTGCCTTATTATTAATGTTCAGATTCATTCCTGACTTTGGCGTAATGCAGGGTATCTGGAAGAGCATCTTCACCAGTGTTTCCGCTTTCTGTAATGCCGGCTTTGACTTGATGGGTAACTATCAGTCATTAGTCAATTACGCAAATGATCCATTAGTAAACATTACCATTTGCCTGTTGATCGTCATTGGCGGCTTGGGCTTTGGCGTCATACAGGATATCTTAATCAAGAAGACACACTTTAAGAATTACCGCTTACAAACCAAGGTAGTTCTGACTGTAACTGTAGGCTTGATCTTCATTCCTGCCATCTTCTTCTATTTACTTGAGTGTGATGCAACAATGGGCATGTTGACACCGGGTGGTAAGATACTTGCCTCAATATTCCAGAGTGTTACCTGCAGAACTGCAGGATTCAATACCATTGATCAGCTGGCCATGAAGAATTCCAGCAAGCTGCTATCAATCGGCTTGATGTTCATAGGCGGTGCCCCAGCCGGTACGGCAGGCGGTATCAAGCTTACGACTGTTTCAGTAATGATCCTATCAATCAGAAGCTATCTGAAGGGAAATCAGAAGGCTGAAGCATATGAAAGATACATCAGCAGATCAACGGTCATCAAGGCATTCTCAATCTTCTTCATTGCCTTTACGACCTTAGTGACAGGCGTATTCATTGTTTCAATCGTAGAAGGAGATCATCTGGGCTACATCAATCAGTTGTATGAACTTACCAGTGCAATAGCTACGGTAGGCTTATCAGTAGGGGTAAGCGGTACAGCTTCCTTATTGACAAGAGCCATCATCTGTTTGATGATGTTTACAGGCAGAGTTGGAATATTAACAGTTGCCTTCGCCGTTGGCGGTAAGAAGGAAAAACCATACATTCAGTATCCTGAAGCGGATATCATGGTTGGATAGGAGGATTTATGAGTAAGACAGTTGCAGTATTAGGTGTCGGTAAATTCGGCAGAAACATTGCCAAGACACTATATCAGGAAGGCCAGGAAGTTCTGGCAGTAGACAAGGATAAGAATGCCATTAATGAAATAGCTGATTTCGTAACTCACGCCTACATTGGTGATACCACTGATGAAAGAGTTCTTAATGAAATCGGCATCAGAGATTTTGATTATGTGGTCATTTCTCTTTCCAGCAACATCAGAGATTCGGCCATCACAACCGTTTTATGCAAGGAATTAGGTGCCAAGTACATCATTGCCAAGGCTGTTGATAACATCCATGCTAAGTTACTGGAAAAGACTGGCGCTGACATGGTTGTTCAGCCGGAAAAGGAAGCAGGCATCAGATTGGCCAAGACACTTGTAGCTGATAACATCATTGATTTCCTTGAACTGTCCGATGAATACAGCATTCATGAAACCAGAATTTCTTCAAGCTGGGTAGGCAAGACCCTCATTCAGTTAAATGTCAGACAGAAATATGATGTTTCCGTTGTCGGCATCAGAAGAAACAGCCAGATGATGGTTAACATCGACCCTAATGAACCATTGTTACAGGATGATATTCTGATCATGATCGGTTCAAACAAAGGTCTGGATACAATTCACAACTTATAAAAAACAAAGGAGCTCAGTTGAGCTCCTTAAATCTTGCTGATGGTATCCTTGGTAAAGGTCTTTAGCTTGAGTTCCTTATAGCTGACAGAATCTTCAGCTGAATTAATGAATACTCTCGGTACGCCACTGATCAGCTTGGCATACTGGCCTAAGAATAAAGCAGTTTCCTTATTGCGGATGGTAATGATGAGGGTACCGGCCGTCTTAAAAATTTCCAAGGCTTCTGGGGTGGTAGCTTCCGCTACGATAAGATTATGTCTGGCTGGATTTTCCAGGCTTTCAAAGGCCTTTGGATCACGGTCAATTATGGTTAATGATCTTCTGGTTCTGTTGGCTATTGTAGTTCCAAGTTCGCCACAGCCGATCATTACCTTGTTCAATCTTGGGGCTTTTATTTCATCAGTGTCGTAATAGCGCTTATGAGTTGCTACTTTTTCTGGCATTATTTATCACCTCGCTACCTAAATTATATAATCGTAAAAAAAATAGCACAATGGCAAAATAAGGTATTTATTTTCAGTAGTTTGTGTTAGAATAGTTTACACGGCCTGTTGGTGAAGCGGTCTAACACATCGCCCTCTCAAGGCGACATTCACGGGTTCAAATCCCGTACAGGCTACCATTGAAACCCTAGAAGCTCGTAAGGGCTTTTTTGTTTTTAGCGTAATATTATTCCGTTAATTAAAGTATCAAAAAGTCTTGAGTTATACCGCGGATATGTTATAATTGCCGAGCGAGGTTAATTATATGGTTGAATTCACAAAACTTGAGCAGAATTCCGCTCAGACAATTGCGAACTGGTATTTTCCAGACGACTATCAGTGGACAACACTTGGTAAACACAGCGAAAACGAATACTACTTGTTAAACGAAGATCTGAGAAACAACAATTACTATCAGATCACAGGTGACGGACAGCTAAAGGGTTACTTCTCAATTAATAACGAAATCAGACAGGAATACGGTGCCTTACAGCTCGTATTGAAACCAGAGTTCTGCAATGAACGTTTTGAAATGGAAGTAATCAATGACATTACTGATTTCATCAGACAGATTAGAAACTGTAATTACGTTAACGTCATGGCTTACTCAACCCAGCCACATGCCATCAAGGTATATGAAAAGTGCGGCTTTGAGAACAAGGGCGAATTAAGTGGTCAGGGTCATGAAATGGCTGCTTATGAACAGGAAGGCTTTGATGTTGATGAAAGCGGCAAGAAGATTGAAGAAATCAAGCTTACCGTTCTCTCAAAGAAAATCAGATAGTTAAGTACAACCGGAATTCATTCCGGTTTTTCTTTTGTGCTAATTTAGTTACAAATTCACAAATTTCTTTTATAATTATATACAAAGGAGAGTAGACAATCATATGGAAAGATATTTGGGAGAAAACACACCGAAGCTTGGTTTTGGTTTGATGCGTTTACCAAAACTGGCAGATAAATCCATAGACCTGGAACAGACCTGCAAGATGGTTGACATGTTCTTGGAAGCTGGATTAACTTACTTTGATACTGCTTATGTTTATGATAACGGTGATAGTGAAAGAGCTGCCAAGGCATGCCTAGTCGACCGTCATCCTCGTGATAGCTTTACCTTGGCTACGAAACTGAATGTTGCGATGGGCAATCCAACCAGGGAAGAAGCCAGAAATCAGTTATATGTAAGTCTGGAAAGAACAGGAGCAGGCTACTTTGACTATTACTTACTGCACTCAATTCAGGAAAACAATTACAAGAGATATGAAGAATACGGTATCTGGGATTTGGTAAAGGAAGAAAAGGCCAAGGGTCATATCAAGCATTATGGCTTCTCATTCCACGATACACCTGAATTACTTGATAAGCTCTTAACGGAACATCCAGATGCAGAATTTGTTCAGCTACAGATCAACTACGCTGACATGGAAAATCCACACGTGCAATCCAGAAAGTGTCTGGAAGTTGCCAGAAAGCATGGCAAGGGCGTTGTCGTAATGGAACCTGTCAAGGGTGGCCAACTGGCTAATCCAACTGATGAAATAAAGAAGGTCTTCAAGGCTGCTGATCCAGATGCTTCTTACGCAAGCTGGGCAATCAGATATGTAGCTTCTCAAGACGGCATCATTACCGTATTAAGCGGCATGAGCAACATTGAACAGATGGCCGATAACATTTCCTACATGGCTGACTTCAAGCCTTTAGATGAAAAGGAACAGGCTGTCATTAAGGAAGTACAGGACATTCTGGAAAAGATCGACATGATTCCATGTACTAGCTGCCGTTACTGTACCAAGGGTTGTCCAATGAGCATCCCGATCAATGACATCTTCAGGATCCGTAACAGACAGTTACTGATTGACAATGCCCAGGATGTATACGACAGATATGAAAAATTAACTGAAAACACAGGCAAGGCCAGTGACTGTATCCAGTGCGGACAGTGTGAAGGCGTCTGCCCACAGCACATCAACATCATCGAAAGACTTGTTGACTGCGCCGCAAACTTAGAAAAATAATTACGATTGGCATCAACGGCTGTTTGATGCCTTTTTTTATGGTAAAATGATACAGTATTGAAATGAGGGGATAGATATGGCTGAACGTTCAACAGTATTAGGTGAATATGGTACGATCCAAAAGGAAAAGAAGCAGGCCGCGTTACGCCGAAAGTTTCTGATCATTGGCTTGGTTGTTTTGTTTGTGGCATTGGTAGGCGGGGGCTGGTATTACTACTACAATAACAGTACCTTAAGCTGGAATGATGAACAATGGTATGAACATGCCGTCATCGTACTTGATGATAATAAGAAGGAGATCAATTACTGGTCAATAAGCGCTAATGCCTTTGTGGAAGACGAAGACTATGATTATGACAACAGCTGTCTGGAATACTTCTATTTCTACATTAGTAAGGAAAGTGGCTCCATCAGCATAAACCTGAATAATAACTGCTATGATGGTCACAGGGTCGATTATGAGCTGGGTCAGAACTATGACTATTCAACTGACGGCAGTATTCATTCCCTGTATTATAACAATGAGTATAGTTATGTCAGTAAGATCAGACCTGACTTCATAAGCGAATGGGAAAAGGATTTTACACTTGATAATATCTATCTTCCTGATCCGGATGACATTGAAATAACCTACAGCTATAAGGAATCTCATTCAGATGACATCATGTTTACTACGGACATGAGCAGTCTGCCGCAAAACATGCAGGATGCCATCTATACCTCAATGTTCGGTAAGGATTATGATGTTAGCCAGATCATCATCACTGAAGTCCTGCTCAGTGTTGAAATTGAGAATGACCGGGTTGAGAGTTATTCCATTACCGTAAACGGCAAGGATGTTAATACCGGTAAGGTATCATATAGCCGTGACTACTATTTGTCCTACGATGAAGCTTATGTCTATGTTTCTGATTCAGGTGAAGTCGTTACAGACTGGTCGTCAACTAAGGCAGTTCAGGAAATGTTACCGCTGAACTCCAGATTGGAAGGAGACAACAACGATGGCAATAACGGTCTATAGAGGAAACATTGTTACTTCAGAATCATTAACCAAGTTAAAGGTAATTGAAAACGGCTATGTCGTTGTCGAAGACGGCATCATTAAGGCTGTTTTAGAAGAAATGACTGATGAATACCGTAACTACGTAGTCAGAAACTTTGGCGACGGCATCATCATTCCGGCTTTTTCTGACTTACACATGCATGCCCCACAGTTTACGGAAAGAGGCATTGGCATGGACTGTCTGTTATTTGACTGGCTCAATAACTTCACCTTCCCGCAGGAAAGCGGTTTTAGGGACATTGAATATGCCAGAAAGATATACCCACAGGTAATCAGAGAATTTCTACGCCACGGTACTTTCCAGGTAAATCTGTTCTCAACGATTCATTATGATTCATGTGATCTGTTATTTAAACTGTTAATGGAAAGCGGCATGTACGCATACAGCGGCAAGATCAACATGGACAGTAATTCACCTGATTACTATGTTGAATCAACTGAAGAATCAATCAGCTCTACTGAGCGTTTCATCGTTGAACATCAGGGCTTAAGTGATAAGGTAAAGCCGATAATTATCCCAAGATTTGCCCCGACTTGCTCATTAGAGTTACTCAAAGGACTTGGCAAATTAGCCGATAAATACGATGTAGGCTTACATACGCACCTGGTTGAGTCAATTGCCGAAGCTGCCTGGAGCAAGGAACTGTTCCCAATGTGTGCTTCAGATGGTGAAATATATGAAATGACCGGTTTATTACAGGGAAACGGTCCAAAGATCTTTGCCCATGTAATATTCCCAACGGAAGTTGAAGAAAGGATATTGAAGCAGTACAACTGTACAAGCGTACATTGTCCTGACGCTACTACTAACATTACCGCAGGCATCATGCCAGCCAGCAAGATGCTGGATAACTGCTATTCTATTGCCATTGGTTCAGATGTTGGCGGCGGTCACTTTACCGGCATTTATAGACAGATAAGCAGAGCCGTTCAGTTATCAAAGATGAAGGAATTCTATGAGGAAGACTATAAGAGACTTGTCTTTGCTGAAGCCTTCTACATGGCTACCGTTAATGGCGGTAAGGTATTTGGTAACATCGGTAAGATCGAACCTGGCTATAAATTCAATGCCCTGGTAATTGATGGCATGCAGGATGACGGCTATAAGATCACTGTTGAACAGTGTGTAGAAAGATTCTGTTACATTGGTGATGACAGAAACATCGTAGCCAGATTCATTGATGGCCAGTTCATTGATCCTCAAGAGGTATACAAGCGTTTAAAAGAGAAGTATTAGTATGAAGAAGTATCGTATTTTTGTCATAAATCCGGGATCAACTTCCACGAAGTTATCCCTTCATGAAAATGATGAATGTCTGTTTTCAACAGATGTTTTTCATGATTCCAGTATTCTTAGGACATTTCCTACAATCAATGATCAGCTGGATTACCGCATGCAGGTAGTTACTGATTTCCTAAGAGAAAACTACATTGATCTTAGTGGCATCGATGCCATTGTCGGCAGAGGTGGCGGCTGTTATCCAATCGTATCAGGCATTTATGAAGTAACTGATAAACTGGTTGAAGACACCAAACTTGCCAAGGGTGGCTTATATCATTCTTCAATGCTGGGAGTTCAGATGGCTCAGTTATTGCATCAGAAGTATGGCGGGTTATGTCTGATGATGGATCCGCCAATTGTTGATGAATTACAGGATCTGGCCAGAATTACCGGCGTAAAAGGCATTTACCGTAAGGCAATTTGTCACGCACTTAATCTTAAGGCCACTGCTCGTAAGCATGCCAAGAAACTTGGCAAGAAGTATGAGGAATGTAATTTTATTGTTTGTCACATTGATGGCGGCATTTCCATTACGGCTCATAAAAATGGAAGAATGATTGATGGTAATGATGCCGGCGGTGGGGAAGGTCCATTTACCCCAACCAGAATGGGTACCATGGCGGTTACAGATGTAAATAACTATTTAAGAGATAAGAGTTATGAAGAAATAAGATCACTGTGTTCGCAAACCGGTGGCTTATCAAGTCATTTCGGTACAAGTAATTCCGATACGATTCATGAAATGGTAAAAAAAGGTGATCCAGAAGCTACCAGAGTCTGGAATGCGATGATCTATCAGACTGCCAAGTATATTGGCAACATGGCTGTCGTACTGGAAGGAAAGGTTGATTCCATCGTTTTAACGGGTGGCTTATGCCGCTTTGATGATGTTGTAAATACGATTGAAAAGATGTGCGGCTGGATTGCTCCAATTGCCGTATATCCTGGTGAATTTGAGCATGAAGCCATGGCTGATGGCGCCTTAAGAGTATTGACAGGAGAAACTGAAGTATTACAGTATCCGGGCAAGCCGGTATGGGATGGTTTTGATGACTGATTTAAGTGATAAGGACAGTTGGTACTTAAAGGGTACCAGTAAGGCCATTGCCTATGAATACCTTAAGGAATATGATCTTTCTGATGAGATGGCAGATGGCTTATACCGTTACATCTGTTCCTATCTGATCGTTTCTCTCTTTGATTACTTCAAGATAGTGGAAGATCCATTTGACTATGCCAACATGTTATATCATGGTGAAAAGGCCATGCTGGGTTTCATCGGTACTGTTGATCCAGACATCCTGGAAGATAAATCATTCAAACTTGAACTCTTAACTAAGGACAGGGAAAGGGTAATTGAAGACAGATATCTCTATACTCTTGTCAGAAGCAAGGCGGAAAAGTTTGACTATGAACTGTTTGATGATCTGATCAGCGAGACATTCATGTATCTGATCACTGATAAGGAATACACCTTGCAGATGGCTAAGGAATCAAGTGAAATAAGTGAATAATTTAACAAACTCGGGCCACCCTGGTTTTCTTTATGTCTATGGGTGTTATAATTTATTTAGCAGTTAAATAAATAATCAAAAAAAGGAGAAAATAAGATGAGCTATGCTAAATTATTTGAGCCTGGCAGAATTGGCAATCTGGAATTAAAGAACCGTATTGTCATGCCGGCAATGGGCTGTTCCTTAGCTGAAGTAACTGGGGAACCTGGTCCAAGAATGATCAAGTACTACGCTGAAAGAGCTAAAGGCGGGGCAGGACTGATCATTACTGAAATTACCCGTGTTGATGATGAGACCGGTGTTGGTACGCCTAATCAGTTAAGTGTTACCAATACTCATGTCATCGGGCAGTTAAGCAGACTTGTTGAAGCAGTACACGCCTATAATACAAAACTGTTCGTACAGCTTCATCATCCTGGTAACCAGACACCTTCACGTTTAATTGGCGGCAAGCAGCCTGTCAGTGCTTCTGATGTTACCTGTAACGTCATTGGTGAACAGCCAAGAGCCTTGACTACTGAAGAAGTAGAAGCTATGGTAAAGAAGTTTGTGACCGGTGCCGTAATTGCCCAGAAGGCTGGAGTAGATGGTGTTGAGATCCACGCTGCTCACGGCTATCTGGTAAGCCAGTTCCTTTCACCACATACTAATAAGAGAACTGACAAGTATGGTGGCAGCTTTGAAGGACGCATGAGATTCATTACTGAGATCATCATGGGCATTAAGGCATATTGCGGTCCTAAGTTCCCAATCTCTGTCCGTATGAATGGCGATGACTTCCTGGCTGATGGCATTACTCTGGAAGACGCAGTTAACCAGGCCAAGTATCTGGAAAAACTGGGCATTAACGTTCTGAATGTAAGCTGCGGTACCTATGATTCAGGTGCTACGATCATTGAACCTTCATATTTCGCTGAAGGCTGGAAGAAACACTTAAGCACAGCCATTAAGAATGCCGTATCATTACCGGTAATTGCCGTTGATAACATCAAGCATCCAGCTGTTGCTGAAGCATTATTGGAAGAAGGCGCAAGTGACTTCATCGGTATCGCCAGAGGTTTCCTGGCTGATTCTAATTGGGGCACAAAGGCCAAGAAGGGTGAAGACTTATACATCAGAAAGTGCTTGGGCTGCATGGAATGTTTCCGTATCTTAAATGATGGCTTACCACTAGGCTGTACCTTAAACCCAATCTTAGGCCGCGAATTTGAATATGGCGAAGAAAAGCTGTGCCGTAACGGCAATGGTAAGAAAGTAGCTGTAATCGGTGGCGGCCCAGCAGGAATGCAGGCAGCTCTTGTATTAGCTAAGCGTGGCTTTAAGACCTATCTGTTTGAAGCAAGTGACAGATTAGGTGGCACAGTTAACCTGGCAGCATTACCTCCAAACAAGGGCATGCTGGCTGAATTCGTTGAAACTCAGCAGGCTGAAATTGAAAAGGCTGGCGTTGAAGTAAAACTCAACTGTTGTACAGATGCTAATACTTTAAAGGAATTAGGCGTTGAAGCTGTATTCTTAGCAACCGGCGGCAAGGCCGTAAGACCTAACATCGAAGGCATTGAAAAGGCTGTTACAGCTGAAGATGTCTTAGCTGGCAAGGCTGAAGCCAATGGAGAATTAGTAATCGTTGGCGGTGGTGTTACCGGTTTGGAAACAGCTGAATTATTAGGCAAGGAACATAAGGTAACCGTCGTTGAAATGTTAGATAAGGTTGGCGGCAACTTATATCCAAGCGTAACCATGCATCTGGTTCAGGAAATCATGAAGCAGGGCGGTCAGGTATGCAAGGGCCAAGCCTTAGTCAAGGTAAATGACGGCAGTGTAACTGTCAGAAATACCAAGACTAATGAAGAAGTCAACATTAACGCTGATACAGTAGTACTGGCAATGGGTGTCAGAAGTGAAAGAGCCAACATCAGTGAACTGTGTGAAGCCTATGGCGATAACGTAGTACTGGTTGGTGACGCTGACAAGCCGGGGCAGATCTACGATGCCTTACATTCAGCTTATAACAGAGCATTTGTATTTGAATTACAGTAATAAGAATTAAGGGATGAACAATCATCCCTTTTTCTTATGTTTTTAATAAGTTATAATGTCAGGGTATGATAAGAAGTTTTGAAAAGGTTACGGGAAACTATGTTACGGAAATAAAGGGTCAGAATAAGTTCGGTTACTATCTGACCAGTTTTGTTGACTTCTATGACATGAAAGACCTTAAAGACTACTATGGCGGCA
>JAFUCG010000211.1 GCA_017459795.1 Erysipelotrichaceae bacterium
CCGCTGGGTATATGAACTACCAATGTTAAAGAGTTTCTTTCTGCTATTGGAAGTATGGAAGGTGTTGGGCATTTCGGCAATGGCAGTATACATGCTCATGTTCATCATTAATCTGATAGAAGGTTATGATTCAGAGACATTAAGGGCATCTGTAAAAGTGATGTTACTGGTACTTGCCATACTCATAATCATTTCTATACCGGCGTATTGGATCGTTACAAAGGCTAATAACGGTAAGTATACTGTATTGTTTGAAATGGATGATTCAGGAATTGACCACATCCAGATAAAGAGTGAAAAGGCTAAGGCTCTTGAAATATTGACGACCTTTGTTGGCTTGAAGACGAAAAACCGTACAACAACGGCTGCCGGTTTACTGTCAGCAACAGGTGGTTCATTGTACTCGCATTTTGAAAACATCAAAACCATTAAGCCAAAACTGAATGACCATCTGATCATTCTTAAAGGCAATTTCTTCAGCAATCATGTGTATGTAAGTGATGAAGATTTTGACTTTGTTTACCAATACATTGTTGAGCATTGCCCGTATGCAAAGAAAGGTTAATCTGGTTACCATGAAAAACGTAATATATTCAGTAATGTTGATCCTGATCATATATATTGTTGGCATGGCTTGTAATATGGCAGGCTTAACAGACAGTCAGTCGGCAATCCCAATGCTTATTGGCATGTTTGTCGTGCTGGGACTTTTCATATCCAGAAAAGGTAATAAGGGGGAATAACATGGAGGGTTTCAGAAGTTTTACAAGAGCCATGGACAGGGCGTCAGATGTCTGCTCACAATGGATAAGCGCTGATGACGGAACAAAATTCAGCTATGCCGAAATGATGTTACTGGCTGCCCATCTGGATAAGGATTTTCCTCTTGAAGAGCATCAGTGGTATACCGTTTTTCCTGACGGTGAGATCTGTCTTCTTCATGAAGATTTTGACGAGATAATGCCCTTATGGAAACCAATCGCCAGTAAGCCGATAAAGAATAAGTATACGGGAGATGAATTTTACCCGCAGGATAAGCAAGAAAAAGAGAACGGTAAATATGCTTATTGTCCATATTGCGGGGAAAAGCTGCCTGAAGGTGCGGCATTCTGTCCGCATTGCGGAAAGAAGGTAGGCTGACATGAAGAAGATATTAACAGCCTTTTTCTACCTGATATGGTTTGCGGTTCCGGCACTGATAGTCCAGTATTACCATAATTTCATTGATCCGATGACTGATGAGGAAATTAAAATGGCTACACTGGCTGGAACGGTCGCAATGATAATACTGGCTGTTTTCTCCGGGTTTGGCGGTAAGAAATCTGTTGATAAAAAGGAGTCAGTAAAGAAAGCTGCAAAGAACACCCCACCTGTTGTACCTAAGAGCAGAATCATCCGCGATCCGGCAACAAATGCAGAAAGACAGTATTTCTGGAATGAAGATGAAGGAGTATGGGAAAGTGATGATGGCAAGTCCATTCTTGATGAAAGCCGCTTAGCTGAATGGGAAAGACAGCGTATTTCAGATCGTGAGTGGGCAGATAAGCAGATGGAAAAGCTTAAGAACCGGGAAACTGCTTTTGATAAGGATATGGATGAATGGAACAGAAAGCAAAAGAAAGAACTCGAGGAAATGGAGAAACAGATGGAAAGAAGCCGGAAGTTCGGTGAGAAACATGGCAAATACAATCTTTCCGATGAAGAAATGAAAGAGTACATTTCCAAAGAAAGTGCCAGGGCAGAAATTGAAGGTCAGGAATGGCAGGAGTATGGTAATGAATATGATAAAATAGTCAACCGTCTCGAATGGACACAGTGGGGTGCAGATTTTGCCATGGATATTGTTGACGTATTGACACTTGGTAATGGAAAACCCATAAAGTACATATACATTGCTAACCGAAATCTTGCCGGGGACTTCATGGACTGTCTGATCAATAGAAAGTCAATTGGCAAAACTCTGTTGAAAACAATCACCAAGACCACCATAGATATAACTCAGGACAGTGTTAATAAAATAAGGTATAAGTACGTTGCCAATGGGGTTGGTGATGGAATTAAGGAATCAATAGCGTACGCTGAAGAAGGCAAGAGTGCAGGAAAAGGTTTTGTGAAAGGTCTGATAAAAGGAACAACACGTACGGGAATTGAACATGGGATTTCAAATACAAAGTTGAAATGGAACTCCAAACAGACCAAGATCGCTCAGGAAGCTACTAAGAAATCTTCAGAGTTACTTGGTAAGCAGCAGGCAGGTCAGATTTCTGAAAAGCTGAGTAATGCCTTACGCAATAATGTCAGAACCAAAGCAGCCCAGCAGATAGCTGCCGAAACAGGTAAACAGAAGGGCTTACTGTCAAATGGGCTCGGTAAACTTTCCGACGGCATCTGGAATAAGATCATGGAATAATGAAAAAAGGCATGGTTAAGATCCATGCCTTTTGTGTGCTTATGAAAGTTATCTGACAAGTAGGCTGAATGCCAGATTGATGGCCCCGCATGCCAACATGACATATAGGGGATTAAGCTTGTATTTCTTTAAAATGAAGAATGAAGCAATCGCCATGGCTGTTAATAAGATGTTAACGTTGTTGACGGCTATTGCCTGGCCGCTAAATACGGTTGATAAGGTCATTGAAACAAATGTTGAAATGACCATTGATAATGCCATACACTTTAAGGCGAATAAGATGTTGCCTACGATCTTGATCTCCTTATATTTACGGTACATTAAGATCAATAATGCGGTAATTAATACCGGCGGTGTAATGGCACCAAGTGTTGCGGCAATGGCACCAGGTAAGCCGGCCATTCTCATGCCGACGAATGTTGCGGCATTGATGATGATCGGTCCAGGGGTAATTTCATCAATGGCAATGAGATCTGAGAATTCAGCGTAGCTCATCCACTGACTGATTTCTACAACCTGCTTTTCAACTACGGCTATGGAAGCGTAAGCCCCACCAAATGCCAAGGCACCTATTTTCATGAAGACAAATGCGATTTCAAGTAATAACATCTTATGCACCTGCCTTTCTGTTCATTATCAGGGTTTTAATTATCCCTGCAACAATACAGCCAAGAGCCAGATAGAATACTGAGAAATCAGTGAACTTAACAAATATGAAACCGGCTATTACCAATACATAAGGGTAAATGGTCTTTTCCTTGGTGACGCTGGTAAATAAACCGATGATTACATCTAATAATAAGGCACATACACCAGCCTGCATGCCTTCCATGAACATTCTGACATAAACATTTGTTACGATATACTGATAGAAAATGGTTACCAGGGTCATGATGATTAACGGTGGAATGATTATGCCTAGTATACCGACAACAGCTCCAACGATTCCCGCAATCTGGTAGCCGACAACTACGGCACCGTTAACGGCCATGGCTCCAGGAGCACTTTGGGCCAGACCGATGTAGTCATTCATTTCTTCTTCAGTAAACCACTTATGCTTATAGACAAACAGATTTTTCATTACGCTTAATATTGCGTAGCCTGAATTGGCTGTGGCACTTGATGTAAAGGCAGTGGTGAACAGAAGCCATAATTTCTGTGTTTTTGACATTTACAGAACTCCTCTTCTTTTCGCACATATATAATAACATTTTCTTGTTTGTGCGTGTTAGAATAAAAAGGTCAGGGGGATACGACATGCCGGTTTTTAATGCGTTTACATTATTTGCGTTAATAATTATCTTATATCTGATCATTGCGGAAGTATTTACGATTCTGTTTCGTTTTACCGGCCTTGATAAGGAAAAGGCTAGCTTTCAGGTAGTATCACTTTTAACAGGCAGCGGTTATACCACTGATGAAAGTGAACTTGTTACTTCTACCAGACAAAGAAGAAGACTGGCAAAGATCACCATGATGTTTGGCTATGTCTTCAACATCACCTTTGTTTCAGCGTTCGTAAACATCTTCTTTTCATTCCGCCAGTCTGAAATAACCAACATACTGTATGATGTTGCCATGCCAATAGCGGTATTTGTGGTTCTGGTAATAATATTCCGTATTCCTTCGGTAACTGCTTTTGCCGACAGAGTATTGGAAGGCTTGATTGGTTTACTGGTTAAGGAAAATGACTATAACCCGTTAACGGTAATTGATAATCTTGGCGGTAAGACTCTTGCCAGCATCTATCTGAAGCATGTACCTGATAATCTTAATGATAAGAAGATTCAGGACAGCGGTTTGAAAAGCGACTATGGAATCATTGTACTTTTGGATGAGCCGGCAGGAGAAAAACCGGCCGATGTTCATGCCGATACCATCTTAAGGAAATATGACCGGGTTACGGTATTGGGTGACTATGGTCAGATCTGTCAGGCTTTTAAGGCCAGGGAACATTTCACTGGTAAGGACATGTAAGTCAGCCATTTGTTAAATGGTGTGGTAATATTATGTTAAGAGCTTTTTGGAGGTAATTTGAATGGGTTACATTATAGCGTGTGTAGTAAGTTTCATACCAATTTTAATCATGTTCTGGTGGTTAAGAAATAAGGCCAATGGCGATGAAGCATTTAAGAAGGTATGCGATGAGGCATTGAAGCAAGGGGCATTATCCGTTTTTCCTGTTATTTTGGGTTCATTAGTAACCAGCATTATAACCAGACTGTTCGGTCTTCAGGAATCAAACCCTTTACTCTACAGAGCAATTCGCATGTTCATCGTAATAGCGTTAGTTGAGGAATTATCCAAATACTTTGCCTTCAGAAAGGTTTTAAAGAACAGCGATTATAAGTGTTCCTGGATCGATATGGCAATACTGATGACAATAGTCGGGGCTGGCTTTGGCTTGCCGGAAACATTGTTATACATGCTGGATGCCAGTGTTCCTGTTGTACTTATTCGTGGCATCTGTCTGCCTCATGCCGGTTATGGTTTCATCATCGGTTACTTCCATGGTAAGGCCATCAGAAAGGGTAACTCTTTTTATAAAGTGATTGGTTTTGCGATTGCCTGGCTAATGCATGGACTTTATGATTTCTCATTAAGTGAAGAATTCATTGCCATAAATGATAATCTTGTCTTTGTGCCATTCATTCTGGCATTCTTAGACATTGTATTAGTAATATGGCTGATCATCTTTGTTAAGAAAAAGAGAAAGTTACCGGAATATACCGAAAAGCTTACATATGAAAAGTAATATGAAGGAAGGCTAAATAATAGGCCTTCCTTTTTACTGCAGGGAAAGATCATTATGAATTCCTTAAGAAGATGAGTGACATTAACAATCAATTTGTTTTAATGCTAGAATTGAATTAACCAATTAACATAAATTAAAGATTAGCGTAAATAACAGAATGTTAATTTGCGTTGCTTGAGGCAACGGTTCACTGGCCTTAGAATCTGGTTGTAAGGCAAGGAGGTAGTTTCATGTTAAATGAAAACATAAAGAAACTCAGAAAAGCGAAGGGACTGTCGCAGGAAGAACTGGCTGTTAAACTGAATGTAGTAAGACAGACGGTTTCAAAATGGGAGAATGGTTTATCAGTTCCTGACTCAAGCATGCTCATTGAGCTGGCAGATGTATTGGACAGCAGTGTAAGTAAGTTATTAGGTGATGATGTTGAGACCATTGAACCAGATGACTTAAAGGCCATTTCTGAAAAACTGGAAGTAATTAACTTACAGCTGGCAAACAGGGAAAAGAATAAAACAAAGGTTCTCAGGTGGACGCTTGCCGTAGTCAGCGCTGTTATCATCCTGACATTCATTGTCATAGCGGCCACAGATAATTTTTATCTGGATTGGAACCTTAATGACCCTGAAACAGCAGTTGCGGCCACCTTCATTCATGGTTTTGTGTTTGTATTTGTAAGAGTGGCACCAATCATATTATTAGGTTGTATTGGTGGATTGATCATGACGTGGAGAAAAAGATGATGAGGAAGAGAAGAATAGTGACGGCAATAGTTGGTGTTGCTGCATTATTAGTAGTTTTGTTTGCGATAGTAATCAGTAATTCCAACAGTGGACCAACATACACTAAGGATGAAATAGGCCTTCAGATACAGCTGGATCTAAATGAGGATATTGGTCTGTTCATCATACACAGTGACATTGACGGTAATCTGGAAAGCGGTGGTGTTTCTAATGCGAATAAATCACTGCTTAAGAAAAATGAGTTACTGTTTTGGACTTTGAGCAGGGAATACTATGAAAACATGCCTGATACAGTTGATTTGAAACTGAAGTTTGACATAGTGACGGAGTATTATGAGCCTAACTATGAAAATATATATCCTGAAGAAAGTGTAGTGCCGGTTGATGGTGAAGTTAGCTTAAATGCTACCTTTGGTGAAGTGTATAAGATAAAGGTAACCGGCGATAAGGTGAACGGTTATAGGGCAACCATTGAGCAATAGAATAATTAACATGACAGGTCATTACTTACAGTTTGATGACCTGTTTTCTTTTTTCTATGTTACTATAATCAGAAATGAAGTTAGGGAACTGTTAGTTGATGGAGAAATAATAGAATGTGCATTTATGACAGTAAGAGATCAGGTAATCTTTACAGATAAAAGAATCTTTGTAGTAAATGTCCAGGGCTTTACAGGAAAGAAAGTTTCCTACATATCCTATCCATATTCCAAGGTACAGTATTATGGAATACAGACTGCGGGAGTATGGGACATTGACAGTGAATTGATTCTCGCATTTAACAACGGTGCCGTTTTACAGTTTGACTTTAAGACAGCAGTAGACATTACAATGTTAAATAATCTGATTTCAAAGTATGTGTTGTAAATGATCTATATCAAATAAAATAACAGGTTCACATTTGGCGGCTAAAAAGCCGCCTTTTTTGTTTCAAACAGAAGTTATTAAATACTTTCCAGAAAAGTGTGCCTAATCAATATTTACAAAAATACCGATTAATATATTGCAAATCTACCGAACGAATATTTACAAAAATACCGATTGACAATATAATTTTACTGAGGTGATTAACTAATATGAAAAAATATATGCCTAGATTAGTAGACCGTGTGTTGATTAATAAACTGAAAGGTAAAGGAGCAATTTTAATTCAAGGCCCAAAATGGTGTGGAAAAACGACAACGGCCGAACAATTTTCCAAAAGCATTTTATATATGGACGAACCAGAGAGAAGAGAACAGAATATTCAACTTGCGGATATTTCACCATCTACTCTGCTAAAAGGGGATACACCACGCCTTATAGATGAATGGCAGATTGCTCCCAAACTGTGGGATGCTGTACGTTTTGCTGTCGATCATAGAGACGGGAAGGGGCATTTTATTCTGACTGGCTCATCAGTTACGTCATATTTATCAGAAACATCGCTTAGTGGAACTGGAAGGTTTGCCTGGTTAACGATGAGAAATA
>JAFUCG010000212.1 GCA_017459795.1 Erysipelotrichaceae bacterium
CCGTTAAAGTCATGATACTTTTCCATTTCATACTGGTCATGGCCTTCTTCCAGCGGTAAGTTTCCTTCACAGTTTTCAAGTGAATCAACCCAATCACATTCAAATACCTGGAAACATTCCTGAACTACTTTTGGATACTGGCCTTCAGGATCCTGTTCAGCACATAAGCCATCTTCTAAGGTATAGATGCAGTTCTTCATCTTCTGAGCTGTTGTGTCACCCGGGAAGCCGAGGGCAACAGCCTGCTTGAACAGTTTTCTGTCATCATAAATGAAGTTCAGTGCGCATTTCTTACGCTTGATGATGTTCTGTGCTGTATTTGAAGAGTTACGGCACTCTAATAACATTGCATAATAATCCTTGCCGGCAATGTAATACGGTTGTACAAGTGAATATGCCCCACAGTTTGTCTGACCGTCATCAGCTAAAGTACTGATGATTACTGTTGGCATTGGGAAGAATGCTGATGTCTGATAAAAGTTATCAACAATTCTCAAATCCTTAAAACTACTCATATTAGTCCCCCTAATAATATATACACAGTTATTATACTCTCTTTTTAATGACTTGCCTAATCAATACAATATTCAGCAATCGAATAAGAATAATAAGATATTGCAAAATAATAAGAAATTGTATATCATATGATTAGAAAGGATTGATGTTATATGTACCAATGGATAAAAGGAAACGTTTATAAACTTGTTGTTACCATGACCGATTCTTCAATCACTCTGAACAACAGCGCAGCCAATTACTTTTCAGATGTCAGATGGTGTCTGATAGGAATTGACAGTGATGACTATAAGCTTGCCATAAAACCCGTCAGTAAGGCTGATGTAGACCTGAAACTGTATTCCATGGAAGATTTACATAAAGTCTCCTTAGGAAATGGCTATGCTCGCATCAGCAACAAATCTCTGATGAATAACATCGCTGAAGTCATCAAACAGCCGCTTCTCAACACTAAATTTAATGCAAGTTGGGATGACAAGGACAACATGCTAATCGTTGACCTTATGGCTAATTAACAGGAGGTATTTCGCATGATCACATTTTGGTTAATAGTCTCAATAGCCGCCATCATAATTGAAATCGTTACTCTTGGTAACCTGATATGCATCTGGTTTTCCGTAGGAGCTTTGGTTTCAGCATTACTGGCATGGCTGAAAATAAAAGTATTATTTCAATACATTGCGTTCTTTGTAGTATCAATCATCACAATGTTGATTGTCAGACCTCTGGCTGCCAAATATCTCAGAGGTAACACCGTACCAACCAACAGCGACCGTTTCATCGGTAAGATTGGCAAGGTCACTAAAGACATTACAGCCGAAAGCTGGGGCGAAGTTACCATTCAGGGCATTGTCTGGAGTGCAATTGGAATTGACAATCAGGAAATAAAAAAAGATACTAGAGTTAGAGTAATGGCAATCGAAGGTGTAAAGTTGATTGTCAAACCTATAGAAGATTAATTGGAGGTGCAAATAAATGGAAGGAATCATTATTTTCGCAATCGTATTCGTATTAATTGCCGGCATACTGGCATATACAATCAGAATTGTTCCACAGGCAGAAGCCTATGTAGTGGAAAGACTTGGTGCCTATAATGACACTTGGACAACCGGCGTTCACTTTGTAATGCCATTCATTGACAGAGTTGCCAACAAGGTAACCTTAAAGGAAATCGTTAAAGACTTCGATCCACAGCCTGTTATCACCAAGGATAACGTAACAATGCAGATCGATACCATCGTATATTTCCAGATCACTGACCCTAAGCTTTACACTTATGGTGTTGTAGGTCCTATTTCAGCCATTGAAAATCTGACCGCTACAACCTTACGTAACATCATCGGTGACTTGGAACTTGATGAAACATTAACTTCAAGAGACATCATCAATACTCAGATGAGATCAATTCTTGATGAAGCTACTGACCCTTGGGGAATCAAGATCAGCAGAGTTGAAGTAAAGAACATCATTCCACCAAGAGACATTCAGGAAGCCATGGACAAGCAGATGAGAGCTGAACGTGAAAGACGTGAGGCAATCTTAAAGGCTGAAGGTGAAAAGAAGAGTGCCATCCTGATCGCTGAAGGTGAAAAGGAATCAACAGTATTAAGAGCTGAAGCCAAGAAGGCTGCCATGATCGCTGAGGCTGAAGGTAAGGCCAGAGCAATCCAGGCTGTTTATGAAGCTGAGGCCAAGGGTATTGAATTAATCAATAATTCAGCTCCTTCAAAGGAATACCTGTCAATCAAGTCTCTTGAGACATATGGAAAGATGGCAAATGGCCAGGCCACAAAGATTGTCGTTCCAAGTGAACTTCAAGGTGTTGCCACCTTACTTACAACTGCCAAGGACCTGGTAGAAAAGAAATAGTTTTGAAAGCCAACAATTCCGTTGGCTTTTTCTATGCTATAATTTGGTTATAAATTGTATCAAATAATACAGGAGGAACCATGAAAGAATTTCGTTGTGTTGTAGAAAGCCCTTTAGGCATTCATGCCCGTCCAGCTGCCTTACTGGCGCAGTTATGTGTAAATATCAGAAGCACTGTTCGTATCGTTTGTAACGGCAAGGAAGCCAACGGCAATAACGTATTGGAAATACTGTCCTTAGCCGCCAAGAAAGGTGACGTGCTTGATATCTTCGTTGAAGGTCCAAACGAAGAGGAAGACCTGGAAAAGATCAGAGAAATAATCAGTCATGATGTTGTAGCCGAAAATGCTCAGAAGGTCCTTAAGATTGCCTTCTTTGGCACCAAGGACTATGACCGCATCTTCTTCTCAGAATTAGCCAAGGACAAAGGTCCGGGCACCTACAATTGTGACATTACCTATCTTGAATCAAGACTTACCGAAGAAACAGCTTCATTAGCCAATGACTATGATGCTGTATGCATCTTCGTAAATGATGAAGCTCCTAGAAAAGTAATTGAAAAGCTGCACAAGTGCGGCGTAAGACTCATCTTATTACGCTGTGCCGGCTTCAATAACGTTGACCTACAGGCCTGTAAGGAATATGGCATCAAGGTTGCCAGAGTACCGGCTTACTCACCATATGCCGTTGCTGAACACGCCATGGCCATCATTCAGGAAGCCAACAGAAGACTTCATAAGGCTGACCGCAAGGTAAGAGAAAACAACTTTGCCCTTTCCGGCTTATTAGGTGTAGACCTGCATAATAAGATCTGCGGCGTCATGGGCACAGGTAAGATTGGTGAATGCTTTGCCAGAATTGCCAAGGGCTATGGCATGAGTGTCATCGGCTGGGACGCCTACCCTAACCAGAGACTGGTTGATGAAGGCTTATTGACCTATGTAACAAAGGATGAATTACTGGAAAAGGCTGACCTCATTTCATTACATGCCCCACTCATCATGGGTGATGGCGGCACCTATCACTTAATAGACAAGGAAGCCATTGCCAAGATGAAGGACAGCGTAATGCTGGTAAATACGGCCAGAGGACCGTTAATTGATGCTGAAGCACTGATTGATGCCCTAAAGAAAGGCAAGTTCCATGCCGTTGCTTTAGACGTATATGAAGGTGAAGATGAAAACGTATATACTGACAGATCAGATGAAGCACTGGCACATTCAATTACTGCCAGACTGCAGATGTTCCCACAGCTGGTATTAACATCTCATCAGGCCTTCTTTACCAGAGAAGCCATGCAGGCAATTGCCGTAACGACAATGGAAAATGCCCGTAACTACAATGAAGGTCATGATTTAGGAGCAGCTGAGTGCAAGGCATAACATTTGGAAGCCTGTTTGTCTGCATTGCCATATTCATTTACATCAATTCCCAACAGGATAAGATGGATGCAGCCATGAATGCCGGTGCCTTGTATCCTCCAAAAGTAAAGAAAGGTGAATACTGGCGATTGGTAACAAGCGGATTTATTCACATCACTCCCTACCATTTGGTCGTCAACATGTACAGCTTGTATAACTTCGGCTGGATGGAAGAGTATCTCGGAAGTTTCAGATACGCCCTGATATTAATAATCTCAATCATTGGCGGCAGTTTACTAACAACCTACATAGGTAAGAAAAACACCCTGACCGTCGGCATATCAGGCGGCATTTATGGCCTAACAGCGGTATACATACTCATGTTATTAAGAAGTCCATATGTGCAGTTATATGACATCATTCACATGTTCATGCCGATGATCATCGTTAACTTCCTACCAAACATTTCGGTGACCGGACACTTGGGAGGCTTTGCGGCCGGACTGTTACTAGGTTTATTATTACGTATTTAAAAAGCACTGACTTAATCAGTGCTTTCTTTTTAGTCTAATTCAAACTGTCCGGTATACAGTTTGTAATACTGTCCCTTCTGCTCTAACAGGTCATCATGGTCACCACGTTCAATGATTACGCCATGATCCAATACCATTATGGCATTACTGTTACGAACGGTAGAAAGTCTGTGGGCAATGACAAATACGGTCCTGCCTGCCATTAAGTTATCCATGCCCTCTTCAATCAAGGCCTCAGTTCTTGTATCAATTGAAGAAGTTGCTTCATCAAGGATCAGAACAGGCGGATCACTGACAGCGGCTCTGGCAATGGCCAGTAACTGACGCTGACCCTGTGACAAATTGGAGCCATCCCCTGTCAACATCGTATCATAGCCTTCAGGCAACATCTTGATGAACTCATGGGCATTAGCCAGCTTGGCAGCTTCAACAATCTGTTCATCAGTAGCGTCAAGTCTTCCATATCTGATGTTTTCCTTTACCGTACCCGTAAACAGATGGGTATCCTGTAATACAATGCCAAGAGATCTTCTTAAGGAATCCTTTTCAATGTCCTTGACATTGATGCCATCATATAGGATCTCACCTTCCTGAATGTCGTAGAAACGGTTGATCAGGTTTGTGATAGTTGTCTTACCGGCACCGGTTGCCCCAACAAGAGCGATTTTCTGACCAGGCTTGGCGTAGAAGCTTACATCGCTTAATACCGTCTTCTTACCGTCATAACTGAAGGTTACATCGTTGAACTTAACATCGCCACGTAATCTAATCAATTCAAACTTACCGTCTTCAAGCGGTCTCTTCCAGGCCCATAAGCCCGTTCTCTCGCTTGTTTCAACGAAGTTACTGTTCTCATCATAAGTAGCACTTACCAGTGTTACCTTGCCTTCATTTACTTCAGGTTCCATGTCTATTACCTTGAAGATTCTTTCAGCACCGGCAACAGCTGACATCAATGAGTTAAACTGCTGCATGATCTGGGAAACAGGGTTACTGAAGCTTCTTGTGTACTGTAAGTATGAAGCTAAGTTACCTAAGCCAATTGTACCCTGAGCAACTAACCAGGCCCCCATCATGGCTGCGACGGCGTAGTTGACATGAGACAGGTTATTGGTAATAGGTCCCATTACACCGGCATATACGTTAGCTCTGGTACTTGCCTTACGGGCTGTTTCATTTATGTCATTGAAAGTTCTCTTAACTGTTGGTTCATGAGTAAATACCTTTACGACCTTCTGGCCGCCCATCATTTCTTCCATATAGCCGTTAAGCTTGGCAATGGCAGCCTGCTGTTTGGTATAGTTGTCAATGCTCTTGGAAGAGATGAATCTGGTAATGAATACCATGACAACCATTAAGGCAATTACGGTTAAGGTCATGATCGGCGAAATGTATACCATCATGGCAAAGGTGAATATCGCTGTTGAAGCACTGTGCATGACCTGAGTCAGGCCACTGCTTACAGCCATTCTGATCATCTGAACATCACTGGTATACAAGGCCATTAATTCACCATGAGTATGACCATCAAAATATGATAACGGTAATGTTTCCATCTTGAAGAACAGGTCATTTCTGATTCTGTTAAGAGTATGGTTGGTTATTCTGGTCATGATGACATTACTGATGAAGTTAAACAGTGCCCCGGCAACATAGATCACTACCAACAGAATGATCATGTTTAATAACGGTCTTAGCTGTTCGGCTTCAGGGTTTGTACCAATGAGCGGTGTAATGCCGTCATTGATGATTGGGGTCATCATGTAAGTACCGGCAACTGCTGCAAGTGATCCGGCGACTTCCAAAAAGAATACGATGACAAGGATCCAGACCTTATCAGTCATGTAAGACATGATACGTTTTACATTAGGCCATACCTGGGCTGGCTTTTCCGGTTTTCTCATCTGTCTAGGCGGCATTTTCTTCAACCCCCTTCATCTGTGTGTAATATACTTCCTGGAATATCTCATTGTGTTTCAAAAGGTTTTCCGGGCTGTCATAATCAACGATTCGGCCATTGTCAATGATGGCGACCTTATCTGCTTCCAATACTGAAGCCACGCGTTGGGCAATGATGATCGTTGTGGTATCACTTAACTGTTCGTGCAAAGCCTTTCTGATCAGGGAATCAGTGGCGGTATCAACTGCACTTGTTGAGTCATCAAGAATGATGATCTTAGGTTTCTTTAACAGTGCTCTGGCAATACAGAGTCTCTGTTTCTGACCGCCTGAAAGGTTTACACCACCCTGCCCTAATTCAGTATCATACTGATCAGGGAATGACATGATGAAGTCATGAGCCTGAGCATATTTGCAGGCTTGCATTATTTCCTCATCACTGGCATTGGCGTCGCCCCACTTCAGGTTATCCTTAATGGTGCCGGAGAATAGAACGTTCTGCTGTAATACCATGGCAACATTGTCTCTTAATTCCTTTAACTTATATTCTCTGACATCATGGCCTGATACCAGTACCTCACCATTAGTTACATCGTATAATCTTGGAATCAGGTTTACCAAAGTGGTCTTGCCGTTTCCGGTAGAACCGAGTATGCCAATGGTTTCAGCCGGTTTGATTACCATGTTGATGTTCTTCAATACCTTTTCTTCACTGTCAGCGGAGTAGGCAAAGTCAACGTTTCTGAATTCAACACTGCCTTCTTCTACCTTCCAGTTTTCCTTACCGTCATTCAAGGTAATCTTATCGTTAAGTACTTCATTGATACGGTTGATTGAACCTCTTAACTGAACGATGTTAACGAAGATCATGCCAATCATGATGAGGCCCATTAAGATCTGCATGATGTAGCTGATGAAGCTGATTAATTCACCTGTTGTCATTTCACCATAGATGATCATCTGGCCACCATTCCATAAGATGGCTACCGTTACACCATAAATGATCATCATCATTATAGGGGTCATGGCACTCATTAATAATTCGATTCTGATGGAACTCTCCATTAAGTTATAGTTGGTTTCACTGAATCTCTTCTTTTCGTAGTCACCTCTGACATAGGCCTTGACAACTCTGATGTTTGTCAGATCTTCCTGAACAGTCTGATTGAGCTTATCAAAGTGCTCCATCATCTTCTTGAATAAAGGCATTGCAAAATATCCTACCAGTACCATGCCAATTAAGATGATTGGCATTGCCACAAAGAAGATCTTAACCAGACGTCTGTTGATCCTTAAGGCCATGATGATGGCCATTACCATCATGAACGGTGCTCTGAACACAACTCTGGTAAACATCATCATGCCGTTCTGGATGTAGTTAACATCCGTTGTCAAACGGGTAATCAATGATGATGCCTGAAACTTGTCAATGTTTTCAAATGAGAAATCTTCGATCTTATCAAAGACCGTCTTTCTTAATTCCGTACCAAAGCCAATTCCCCCAGTACTTGAAAGATAGGTAGCCAAGGTACCGGCCACAAGTGATAATAGCGACATTCCAATCATGATCAGGCCAAAATGAGCTACGACACTTAAGTCATGGGAAGGAATGCCTACGTCAACTAATTGGGTCATTACTCGAGGAATGTATACTTCCAATATGACCTCCAGCATGATGGATATTGGCGCAAATATCAGATAGCCAATGTATTTTCTGGCGCTGCTTAAAATATTACGCATTACTTGCCATCCTTTCCGCCATCAGACTCAATGATGAGTTCTCTTAAGCTCTTGTTGCGTGAATAATCCGTTTCCAGATTTTCCATGATTCTTTCCAAGTATCCGTTGAACTGTTCGATCTCTTCTTCGGAGAAGTTCTTGAAAGTCAGTTCATCTACTCTCTTAAATACGTTGATGAAGCTTGCTTCTACTTCTTCGCCCTTTTCAGTTGCCTTAAGCATGAATTTTCTTTCATCCTCAGGGTTGGTAACTCTGGTAATGATGCCATTCTTCAGCATTCTCTTTACGCTCTTGGTTACCGTAGCCTTGGACAAGGCAAAACGGTCCGCAATGTCCTTCTGAGAACACTCCGGATGAGAGACTATGTATTCCAGTAAATGCAGCTGACCATAGTAGATGTTATCAACGTCTTTCATGCCCATTGATATGTGCCATCTTTTCAGCTGAGAGACTCTGCGGTATTTATAACTTATGTCCTTAAGTTCCATTAAATCACCCCTTAAACAGTAAAATTAGTTAACTGTAAACCGGTTAACTAATTTATATATTAATTTATTTAACTGTATTCTGTCAAGCAATTATCAACTGCTTGCCAACACCAACTTCTTCAATTCTACATACCTTGCTTAATTCAATTTTGGCCTTCAAGTCAGTGCAGTGACAAGGATATATCATTTCCACATCCTGCTCTTTAAAGTACTCGCATACTTCCCTGTTCAGTTCTTCATCATTCTGCATGTGGAAGCCACCTATTATGCCCTTAACATGATCCTTGCCGGTCAGCTTCTTACAGTATTCTACAATATTGATTATGCCGCTGTGGGAACAGGCGGTAATGATGAAAATGCCATCTTCCCCTTCATATAACAGGGCAGAATCATCATAGAGATAGTCATTGCCCAGAGGCTTTACATTCTGTCTTCTTCTTTCGACCTGACCTAAAAAAGTAAGATGTTCAGATATTCTTACCGGCTTGGTATCAGCGTGTACATGATAGTTAGGTGGTAACTCTCTTAGCTTTACCGGCATTGAAATGTTCAGGCCTTCATTTTCC
>JAFUCG010000024.1 GCA_017459795.1 Erysipelotrichaceae bacterium
TCTCTGCTTTCGATATGGATCGCATGGAATGGTATATCATTTTCTCTGGCAGTCTGCTCCAGCACTGGAACATACTTCGCATTGAACGGACACTGGCTGGTGTAATACAGTACATAACCTTTTTCTTCTATGTGCGGATGCTTTGCACATTCCCTGAAATGAGGTTTGTCTGCATCCGTCACAAATGGCAAGTACCACAACTGAATGCCATTGTCCGCCTCGTCGCATACGGTAAAGCCCTTATATTTCAGAAACTTAGGATCGGCAAGGAACGGCTTCTTCTTCGCCGCTGCCAGTATACACAGCCCCTTCTTTCCCTTATCTTTACTGTCTTCGATACAGGCATCCAGTAATTCCGTTGAATACCCATGTCCCTTGAAGGATCCGGACACCCACAGACAGTCAATATACATATATTCATCGGCATTGATTGGAACCCATGCATTTTCAGCAGGAATATACTCAATAAAGCACTTCCCTCGCTCCACACTCTTGAGAAAAACAAGCCCCTCATCAAATCTGTCTGCCAGCCAAGCCTTCTTAGAAGAAACCTGCACGTCCTTATTATTGGAAATGGCACAGCAGATATGCTCCTTTTCCAGATTTTCCTTAGTAACCCTGATATACTCCATATGTTCAGCCTCCCTCTTTATAGGTCAAATATACTCATTTGCGGATATTTCTCCGGCAATTCACTCATAAACCGGAAACAGTCCTCTGGACTTGAGAGAATCCCGTTTCCCTTACAGATCCTTTGAAATATCTCAGTCAGTTCTCTAGCTTTTGGACTTGGCAGTTCATATGCATTTCCATACCTTTTGATATAGCGTTCCTTCATCCCCGGAAAATGCTTGTCCAGCGCGGCGTAATAATATTCCCGATTTCCTTCCCTGAGTGTCAGCCCCATTCCAAAATCTATAATCCCTTTGACACCGACCCGAACGCACTCATGCAGGATAGATGTAATATTTTCTTCCGTATCATTGATGAACGGCAGAATCGGAGTTATCCAAACCACAGTAGGAATTCCCCTTTTCTGCATTTCTTCCAGTACTTCTATCCGCCGCTTTGTATTGCAGACATTCGGTTCCAGTATCTGGCACAAGTCATCATCCCATGTCGTGAGTGTCATCTGCACCACACATTTCGCGGAGTGGTTGATCTCCCAAAGCAAATCAATATCCCGAAGGATACGATCCGATTTCGTCTGTATTGCGACCCCGAAACCGTACTTCAGGATGATCTCCAAACACTTCCTGGTCAGCCGCAACTCTTCTTCACAGTGCATATAGGGATCCGACATTGCACCGGTTCCAATCATGCACTTCTTTCTTTTTGAACGAAGAGCAGACTCTAAGAGTTCCGGAGCATTCTGCTTTACTTCTATATCTTCAAAAGGATGCGTAAACTGATAGCACCTGCTACGGCTGTCACAATAAATACAGCCGTGGGTACATCCTCTATAAATGTTCATTCCAAAGTGTCCACCACTGCCGGTCAGAATCCCTTTTGCATCAACAAAATGCATTTTATCAGCTCCCTTTTACTTTAATCGGATGCCTGATCACGGTTTTCAGTTTCTCAGGTGCAACCTTCCTGGCATCACTAAGATAAATCTCATGATGGAGGCGTTTATCCGTAATATCCAGCTCATATCCCTGCTTTTCCATTAATCTGTGCATCGCTACTACCGTGGCAGGCTCATCATCATAAGCCCCAATATGCATACACTGAACACAAATTCCTTCATCATAGGTAAAGAACTCGACTTTAGAGAAATCCTGTTTTTTCTTTGCTGTAGCTTCTCTGACAGCCCAATCGAAATCATCCTTCGTCACAAAGTCAGGCAAACGAATGACGGATATCCACTGAAAAGAATCTTTATGTGAATAATCAACTCCGGCCACTCCATCCTGCCACCAGAACCCTTCCAGCGGAGGAACCACATAATCAAAGTATCTTTTGATTTGATGATCACCCTTCTTACTCATCTTGATCGTAAAGGCAATTCCATACAGTAATCCAATAGCCTGCTTGTATTCGCCGTCTTCATCATTTGGATTCCCACTTCCACGTACCGCAATATAATTCATCTTCGGAACAGTCACAATGGATGGCGTTCCCTTAGGCATATAGAATTCTTTATATTCCTTCTTATAATCAAACGTCATAACCTTTATTCCTCCATCATAGCCTTGTTTTCTTGCGGCTTATTCCAGTGACCGATATATTTTTAATGTTTCCTCCGCATTTCTCCGGATAATGTCCCGTGCTTCTACAGGCTCTACCACCTCTGCTTTTGCCCCAAAGGTCATAAGCCAGGTCACAAGGTTTTCCATGTCCGTATAATCAGCTGAAAAGAGCAATCTTCCATCATCCACTTCGGTAAAGCAATGCGGTCCGAAGTCCTCGATCAGGCGCCATTTCATATCCGGTGCGAATAACGCCTTGACCTTAATTTCACCCGGAAATATCTTTTCAGTTGAAAGATCCGGCATAGGTGCATCTCGACAAACAAATTCCTTATCCGTTTCTGTAACGCGATCCATACGGTTCAGCTTAAACAATCTGTAATCCTTACGATCTATGCACCAGCCCCAAAGGTACCAGCTCGACCATCGAAACACCAGATAATAGGGTTCAACCATCCGCTCGCTCTCGCCAGATGGGGCATAATACCGGAACCGGACCAGATGCCTATCTCCGATCGCGTTCTGGATAATCTCTATCTTCGGAGTCAGCGAATCCCGATACCACGATGACAGATCGATCAAAATGGAATCCCGTCCACTGATGAACTCAGAGGATCCCGCCTGAATTTTTTCCATCAGCTGACCATAATAACTGCTTCCGCTCACGCTGTCCAGACTCCGCAGTCCTGCAAGAATCATCTGCATGTCCTTTGATGTTAGGATTGTCCTGTCCATCCGGTACCATCCATAATACTGATTCCGCCGCCAGTGCCCTGTACTGTACGAATAGGAATACCAGCCTTGCAAAGATCTTCAATATCCCGGTTTATCGTCCTGCGTGATACCTCAAACCTTTCTGCCAGTTCAGGAGCTGTTGTCTTGTCTTTCTGCAATAAGATTGACAATATTCCTATCAGCCTGTCTATTTTCATGTTCTCTTACGCTCCATGTATATTCTAACACATATAACATGTCATCTATATGTCATGTTTATTATATCAGTTTCGAAATACATATAAATAAAAAGCAACCGATGAAACGATTTTCTTCCACAGATTGCTATTTCTATGATATTTCGATATTGCTTTATACTATCATCTGGAAATGTTTCAAGGCTTCCTTTATGGCTTGCTCCTTCTCTTCCGGACATCCGGGCTGTCAGCTATCTTCAGACTTAGGTTTGTTATAATTCTCCCGTTCAATAATCCGGTGCTTTCGTTTCACCTGTGCGATATTAAGGTGTGTCACATGGAACCCGTACTTCTCCTTCACCCACTCCTGGATCTCCTGATAGGTTGCCTTGCTTTCCGCCGCCTTCACATCCATCTCATCCATATCGACCTTCACACTGATATGATTCTTTGCATCAGAAAGTTTAGACAATGCACATACCGTCTCGACGTGCCTTGGAACTCTCGTTTCCGTGTCCGATATGACTTGACCGTTCAGGGGAATAAGTCAAAAAAGACAGCGCATACAAGGGAACAAGTCTAGAATTGTCCTGTTCACTCATCCCGCCGCCGATGATGGTAGTGTGGAAGCCTTTGTTTATCCTTCCAAACAGGAAGTTATCTGCTAATTCAATTTTTCATATATGCTTTTACTGTTAACGACTATTGCTTCGTTCCAATCTTCAAGTCCAGTATTCTTCAAATAACCCTGAATTGTCTGCAAGGCGAAACTGCGATCACCATATAACTCAATAAAACCGCAAATCTGCTGAAGAAGATTTGCTCTTGCAAAGACTGAGTCTTCTTCAATGATCTCAAAGGGCATAACAATATAACGTTCATAAGACTCCATACGTCTTTCAGAACGCTGATAAAAAGCTGATTCTGCATCTATGAAGCCGATAACCGTGAAAGATCTTCGATCTCCAATATAATATGCTTCAAACGTGTCGCCCAAATGTAAAGACTCATGGTAGGCCTTTCCCAGAATTACAGGAATAGGATCTGAATAATGACGATCAAAATCCGTTGACTGAAAACATCTTCCATCCGTTATTTTCAAAGGAAACAGCGTAAAAAAGTTTTCCGATACCTGAATCGCTTCAGCTGCCGTTATGTTTTCCCCATTGATGACATATTTTGATTCCGCCTCAAATTCTGTATCGTAGTTTACAATACATATCTCAGGTATCTCGCTGTTTATGACTTCTACAAAGTTGTTGCAATAGGCATAGAATTCAAATTCGGAACTTTCGGCCAACCGACGTCTGAACTCAAGAAGACTATTAAAAAGACTTCCATCATCATTCATATATTCATCATACTGCTCCTCACTAAGGAATTCAGAAAACTCATAGATATTATTGTATACACTCCTGTTTGTATCAACGGTATTATGATTATTCTCGGCATTATCTATTTTTGATTTTCCGCATCCGATCAGGATTGTCATTGCCATAATAGAAAGCAGAAGAATGAATGCCGTTAGACGTTTTTCCTTTATCATATTCCTGTAAATTCCCATTTCTTTTTCATTTTTCATTCAGACATTGAAACTACAGTTACAGTCCCATTTGACAGCAGGACAAGAGTCTCAATCTTTCGAAAACCCTTAAATGACAACAATCCGATAGTCTCAATCTCCGATTTTTGCCTTTGACAACGACACGGGGAGTTACAGCAACAAATTTGTCCAGTTGTCCTCTCTCGCTCTGTGAAAACTTATCCACGCTTCGCCAGACGGTCAAATCCTGCAAGCGCCCTTATTTCAAGCCTTTTTCCTCCCCTTAGTCTCATTTCCTTGTCAGCATAACAACCGTTTCAACTGGATTTTGATTGTACTACCTGCAAACCGAAGGCCTTTTCTACCATTTCCAGTGTTTGCTCAATGCTTCGGTTTTCATTCCTGATTATCACATGAAATCCAGAATGTAAATAGCGGTCATAGTTTTCCTGCGAATTGATCAGCATGAGCCCTTTCCGATAATTCTCCATCGCCTTCTCTGGATCAGGTTCATCCATTATCAGCCGATATAAGAACTGTTTTTCCCGATCTGGCCTTTCAAAAAAACGCCGCACAGATATTTGAGGATCCGCCAGCATGACCAGCACATGATCTTCTGGAGCAATACTTTTCAGTGTCTCTATCGAAATATTTGTATCAACAAATACTGGTCTGCCCTGGTCTTTAAGGCCATCCAGAAGCCTGAGTTCCAGTATCTCACACTCGCGAGACACGCCGTCAATCCATGCCTTGTATTCCTCTGGGGTCCTTCTAATGAAGTCATGCCAGTCCTCCAGATCACGGGTATAAGTCAGAAAAGGAAACTCTGTACTGTCAAGTCCTGGCAACAGCTGGTCATGATAATTCTCTTCACACAGGATACCATTATATTTCTCTGCAAGCAGTTTTACCATGGTTGATTTGCCTGCATAGGCCGTACCAGTAATAAAATACGCGTTGTCAAATCTCATATCTTACTCCACATTCTTCGGCTCATACGGCACGGAAATAAAGTCTTTCATTTGGTGGTACAAGCAACATACAGTCTCAACGTGGTAAGTATGAGGAAACTGATCAACCGGCTGAATGACCTTTATTTCATAACCATTATTGCTTAAATACAGTAGATCCCTTGCCAATGTAGATGGATTACAGGAAACATATACCAGCCTTTCAGGGCTCATAGTGACGATGCTGTTCAAGGTTTCTTCACTGCACCCTTTTCTTGGCGGGTCAACGAATATGACATCAGGTCTGATGTTTTCTCTGACAAAATCAGAAGCTATTTTCTGTGAATCACCGCAGATGAAGGATGCGTTTGTAATGTTGTTTAATGCCGCATTCTTTCTGGCGTCCTTAATGGCTTCTTCAACTATTTCTACCCCAATGACCTTACCGGCTTTCCTGGAAGCTATTAAACCAATTGTTCCAACCCCACAATAAAGATCCAGTACCAGATCATCTTTTTTAAGTTCACCTAATTCAATTGCCTTGTTATAGAGTACTTCTGTCTGAGTTGTATTGATCTGATAGAAGGAATAGTCTGATATTTCAAATTTCAGGCCACACAGTTCATCCATCAGATACCAGCTGCCATATAAAAGATAATGCTGCTTACCCAATACAACATTAGTCTTATCAGAATTAACATTCTGAATGACACTGACAATGTTCCTATCATTCTTAACTAATTCCTTAGTAAACTCATCAAGTCTGTTTATCTTCTTACGGTCAGTTACCAGAACTACCATCATCTGTTTCGTCTTTGGCAGATCCCTGATCATAACGTATCTGACATAGTCATGAATGCTGAAGCGATACATTAGCAGTTTTATTCTTCTTACCGTTTCATTAGCCTGTTCACTCTGTAAGTAACATTCACTTACCGGAATGATCTCGTGAGAGTTATAACGGTAAAAACCGGTAACCGGCATGTCATTCTTGTCTTTTCCAACGGGCAGTATGACCTTATTACGGTAACGGTATGGTTCATCCATCATGATGATCTTATTTACCGGCAGATCGATCTTGCCAATGTTCTTAAGCGTACTTTCAACATGGTGCTGCTTGAACTGTGCCTGACCTTCAGTATTCATGTGCATTAACTGACAGCCACCGCACTGTTTGCTGATTGAGCATACCGGTTCGCATCTGTATTCAGACGGTTTTTCCAGTTTTAACAAGCGGCCGTAGCCGTAATCCTTCTTTACGGAAGTAATAACTATTTCCCCTGTTTCACCAATGACCATGTCTTTGACAAATACGCAAAAGGTGTCATATTTAACGACACCTAATCCATTATACGTGTAATCGGTACAAGTACCTGTAAAAATCTGATTCTTCTGCATTATCCTTCTACATCATCAGCAGCCATGTTATTTTCGTTTGGCTCTGCTGATTCTTCTGTTGGAGTTTCTTCTTCCTCAGTCTCTTCTTCAGGATGATCACGTTCATATCTCTGTTCTTCTCTTAACTGCTGCAGTTCATCAGCGATTTCCTGATTGACAGCTGTAGTAATGGTCTGAACATTGAATTCTTCCATCTTTGAGTTCTTATTCAGTAAGACGATTCTTAAGTCATCTGACTCCAGATCATCATATGAATAGATTTCCAGATCGTATTCCTTATAATCGTTATGCTGAGTAAAGTATGAATCAACAGGTAATACTTCATTTACGATGTCATATGCCTGAGAAAGAATGTTTCTCATGTCTTCTTCAGTCAGGTCATCGTTAACGTTGATCTTGATTCTCAATGTTTCAACGATAAGATCACTGTTGCAGCCTTCAACACCTTCAATGGTCTTGATTCTTGAATTGATGTTTTCAACCTGCTCAGTTTGAATTACTGTTTCAATTTCACTGTTGATTCTGTCACCGACAATTGGAATGTGTGTTTCCTGATATGCACTGTAGATCAGGTACAGGAAATAACATACCGGAACCAAAATGATGATGAAGCTGAGCCAGAAGAACCAGTTAAATCCCAGTCTGTCCTTCTTTACTTTTACTTTCTTAGTCTTAGTCTTCTTTGTTGCCATCTTATCCTGCTTCCCTATGTTGGTTGTATCAAAAGTTGAAACTTCCGTAACATTGTCACCCGGATCAGCTATTGTTGTTGAAACAACATCTGAAGAAACTTCAGTTTCTGCTTCCTGTGACTCTTCCTTTTTTTCTTCTGCATTTTCATTAATGTTTTCTGCCCATTCACTCATTTCCTGGCCGAGTGATTCACCATTTTTGCCAAGATCACCAGCTGCTTCTTCAACAGCTTCAATGTTTTCACTGGCGGTTTCAGTTATTTCGGTAGCTTCATCTGAAACCTGCTCAATAGTCTCATTGACTTCTTCAGCAGTCTGTTCGATGTTCTCACTGACGTTTTCAACAACATCACTGATGTCTTCTGTTTTTTCTTCTACGACATCGATGATGTTTTCATCATTTTCTCCAAATTTACCGAATAACTTTCTCTTCTTTTTAGCCATGTATATCACATCCTACTCACTATTCTACATAATATAACAGGATATTTCCACTTTTTTAAGATTTCTTAAACAATTCCAGTCTCTCCAACTCAGAGATGAATGCGTCTTCATCCATCAGCTGAATGCCTAACTGTAAGGCCTTATCATACTTACTGCCGGCATCGTGGCCATAGATGACAATGTCTGTCTTCTTGGAAACAGAACCCGTTACCTTGGCCTGTAACTGACCCAGCAAGGCTTCTGCTTCACTTCTGGTCAGATTATCAAGTCCACCTGTAAGTACAACTGTCTTACCGGTAAATACGCTGTTAAAGCTGCCCTTATCCTCATATAGCATGATGACATTATTTACCTTTAAGGAATCAATCAGCTTTCTGTTCTGTTCATCCTCAAAGTAGGTAACGATTGAATCAGCCATGATCTCACCTACATCAGGTATCAAGGTCAATTCTTCCTTGGTAGCGGCCATTAAGGCATCAATGCTCTTATAGCGCTGAGCCAGTATTCTGGCTGCCTTAGCCCCAATGTGCTTAATGCCAATACCAAAGAGTAACTTATCCAAGCCCGCCTTCTTTGATTCTTCTATCGCATTGACAAGATTATCAAATGACTTTGAGCCCATCTTATCAAGCTGTAATAATTCATCCTTACTGTATTTCAGATTGTAAATGTCTTCTATTCTGTTCAATAAGCCTGCCTGATGGAACAGTTCAACCTTCTTTTCACCAAGGCCGTCAATGTTCATGGCATCACGGCTGGCATAATGAGCAATGCTCTCAACTACTCTGGCTGGGCATTCACTGTTGATGCAGTAGGTGTCGGCTTCATCTTCAAATCTGTGTAATGGCATGCCACATACCGGGCATTTGTCAGGGAAAATGTAAGGAACACTGTCCTTCTTTCTTCTGTCCATGACAACCTTTACGACCTCTGGAATGATGTCGCCGGCCTTATGAACGATTACACTGTCGCCAACTCTGATGTCCTTGCTCTTGATGTAATCTTCATTATGCAATGTTGCGTACTCAACCATTGTCTGAGCTATTTCTACCGGAATGAATCTGGCATTTGGTGTTACCTTACCGGTACGGCCAACCGTACAGAAAATGTCTTCAACAGTTGTTACGACTTCTTCTGCCGGGAACTTATAGGCAATTGCCCATTTAGGATACTTAACCGTAAAGCCTAACTGACGCTGCTTGGCTAAGTCATTTACCTTGATTACCATGCCGTCAATGTCATATGGCAAACTGTCTCTTTCCTTGGTTACCTCCTGGATGAACTCCCATACTTCATCAATGTTCTTGCACTTACGGCGGTATGGGTTAACTCTGAAACCAAGTCTTTCCAATAATTCCAGAGCCTCTTCATGAGTCTTTACATATGCTTCAGCTCCTGGCAAGTGATACCAGAAGGCATCAAGTCCTCTACTGGCAGCTACCTTTGAGTCTAACTGTCTGATTGAACCGGCTGCCGCATTTCTCGGGTTGGCAAACAAGGTTTCACCATTGGCTTCTCTGATCGCATTCAACTTACGGAAGCTGGCTCTAGGCATGTATACTTCACCACGGATGTCCAGTTCCTGATCAAAGTCAACCTTCATAGGAATTGAACGGATGGTTCTGACATTCATCGTAACATCTTCACCTACTACACCATCACCTCTGGTAACGGCCTGAATGAAGTTGCCATTCTGAAACAACATGCTCATGGCAAGTCCGTCAATCTTCAGTTCAACGATGTATTCGACAGGTCCTACTTCACTTATGATCCTGTCTTCAAACTGTTTCAGGTCATCATAGTTATAACCATTGCCAAGTGACAACATGTTTCTCTGATGAACGATCTTGGTAAAACCTTCTGATACAGCCCCGCCAACTCTCTGGGTCGGTGAGTTTGGGTCATAATATTCAGGATTTTCCTGTTCCAGCTTCTTGAGCTCATTCATCAGCTTGTCATATTCACTGTCAGGAACACTTGGATTATCATCACGGTAGTACTGCAGATTATACAGTTCCAGTAACTTTCTTAACTCTTCAATTCTTTCACGAACTTCAGCCATGTTAATTACTCTCCTTCTTATGCAATTTAGGGAAATTAAGCGACATTGTCTTTGTCTTATATGGATATGGGAAGGCTATGTCACCAAAGTTACCGTTAACACTTATGACTACTCCTTCGCCAAAATCATCGTGAATGACTACATCACCAGGCTTGATGCTGACCTTTGGCCTCTTCTTGGCGATCTTGATGGTGAATTCCTCATCATCATCAAAGGTAGTTATCTTTTCGGTAAGAGGCTTAATGCCGGCCTTCTCAATGAAAACATCATCGATTTCTTCCAGAAATCTGGAAGGAACCTTGCTGGAATTAGTAGCGTAGTTATAACCCATGCTTTCTGTTAAGAACAGATTTTCTTTGGCTCTGGTAAAGGCAACATAGGCAAGTCTTCTTTCTTCCTCAAGCCCCTTGATGCCTTCAGCCATGCTCTTTTCAGACGGGAATACACCATCGCATAAGCCTACGACAAATACATTCTTGAATTCCAGGCCCTTGGCACTGTGAACGGTCATTAAGGAAACAAAGTGTCCGCTTCTGTCAGCCTGAATGTCAGTATATAAGGCAACCTGCTGCAGGTAATCATCAAGTGAACTGTCAGGATTATTAGCGCCATAGTCATACATGTCGTTAATGAGTTCCTTTAAGTTTTCCAGTCTGTCTACATCCTTGGAATCATCACTTGTTTCCAGCATTACCTTATAGCCGCTTTCTTCCAGGATCATCTGCAAGATCTGTTCAAGCGGCATTTCTGCACTTCTTTTGGTCCAGTCTTCTATTTTCTCAACCAGCTCTCTGATGCTGTTCTTCTTCAGATAATCCAGATCCTTGGCTGCCTCATACATGGTAATGCCGTTGCTTCTGGCATGATCCAACAAGGTATCAATGGTTTTATTACCGATACCGCGCTTTGGAACGTTAATGATACGTTTAAAGGCCAAGTCATCCTTACTTACCAGCATTCTCAAATATGAAAGTGCATCCTTGATTTCCTGACGTTCGTAGAATCTTACACCGCCATAGATGATGTATGGAATCTTATAATCGATCAGGCATTTTTCAATTGATCTTGACAGATAGTTAGAACGGTATAATACCGCAATGTCATTGAATTCATACTCTTCCTTCTTGGCAAGTTCAAGTATCTTCTTAGCCACATACATAGCTTCATCATCTTCTGTCGGAGCCTTGTAATGAATGATGTGACTGCCTTCTTCATTGGCCGTATACAGATTCTTTTCTACTCTGTGCTTGTTATACTTAATCAAACTGTTGGCGGCACCAAGAATGATCTGAGTCGAACGGTAGTTTCTTTCCAGAACAATGGTTTCACATGGTCTGTAGTCATGTTCAAAATCCATGATGATGTTGATGTTTGCCCCTCTCCAGGTATAAATGGTCTGGTCAGGGTCACCAACTACATACAGGAAGGTATCTTCCGTTGTTAAGAGATTAAGCAGTTCATACTGAATGTTATCGATATCCTGGAACTCATCAACCAGAATGAACTGGAACTTTCTCTGCCACTTTTCCCTTACCTTAGGGAAAGTCTTATACAGACGGTTTGTCCATAGTAATAAGTCGTCAAAGTCTAAGGCAAACAGCTGTTCCTGACGTTTCAGATAGTATTCATATATCTGAGCCTTACCTTTTTCCAAGTAGTTATAGGCTCTGTCATAAGCATCCTGAACACCCAGTTCAGCACACTTCATGTTGGCAATGTATTCCAATACACCATTGGTGTTGTATTTCTTACTGTCCAGATTCAATGCCTTATAAGCCTCTCTGACGATGCTCTTCTGGTCATCCTGGTCAAGAATGGTAAAGTTACTTGGATAACCAAGATTCTTTATGTCCTGACGTAAGACAGTTACACAGAATGAGTGAATCGTTGAGATGTGAACCTTACCGGCATCATCAGGTAAGAGGTCATTGATTCTTGATCTCATTTCATTGGCAGCCTTATTGGTGAAGGTAATGGCCAACACCTTTCTAGGGTCAATGCCCCAGTCCTTGACCACGTAAACGATCCGTGTCGTCAAAACACGGGTTTTACCGCTTCCAGCACCGGCAATTACTCTGACATGCTGGGATTTCGTCGTTACAGCCTTAAGCTGGTCTTCATTTAATACCTTTAGATAATTCTCCATAAAACCACCTAAGTAATTATACCATCCTTACCCCTCCAAGTTAATGGTGAAAGCATCTGACAATTCATGTTATAATTGTCTAAAGGTGGTTTTTTATGGTAGTACTAGCAGATAAATGGGAAGATTATGAACTGATAGATGCAGGTGGAAAAGACAAGTTGGAGCGTTGGGGAAACGTCATTTTAGTGCGTCCTGACCCACAGACCATCTGGCAGAAATCAACTGATGGCCGTTGGAATAAATACGATGCCATTTATCACCGTTCCAATAAGGGCGGCGGTAACTGGGAATTCAGAAAGAAATTACCAGAAAACTGGACAATCAATTACCGTGACCTGACTTTCAAGGTTGCGCCAACCAACTTCAAGCATACCGGCTTGTTCCCGGAACAGGCTGTTAACTGGGATTGGCTCAAGGAGATTATCGAAAGTCATCCAGACAGAGAAATAAAAGTCCTTAACCTGTTTGCCTATACGGGAGGCGCAACCATGGCCTGCAGTAAGGCTGGCGCCAAGGAAGTAGTACACGTAGACGCAGCCAAGGGCATGGTAGCCTGGGCTAAGGAAAACATGGCTCTAAATCATCTGGAAGACCATACGATCAGATACATCGTTGACGATGTATTGAAGTTCATTCAGAGAGAACAGAGAAGAGGCAACAGCTATGACATCATCATCATGGATCCACCAAGTTATGGCCGCGGTCCTAACAATGAGTTATGGAAGCTGGAAGACCAGCTGGAAAACCTCATCGTTGAAGCTTCAAAGATACTTTCTGATAAGCCACTGGCATTTCTGGTAAATGCCTATACCACAGGTTTCTCACCAATTGTCTTAAACAACATCATGTCACAGCACTTATTGAAAAAACATCCTGATAGCAAGGTCTATACCATTGAATTGGGAATACCGACAACTGACCGTAACATCATTCTGCCTTGTGGCATATCAGGCAGGTTTGAAGGCTGATGAACATCATTTATGAAGACAACCACTTACTGGTTGTTGAAAAGCCGGTAAACATACCTGTACAGGCCGATGACAGTAATGATCCAGATCTTTTAACAATGTTAAAGGATTACCTGAAGGAAAAGTATGACAAGCCAGGCAATGTATATCTTGGTCTTGTACATCGTTTGGACAGACCCGTTGGCGGTGTCATGGTCTTTGCCAAGACCAGTAAGGCTGCTTCACGTCTTTCCAAGGTCGTCGCTGAAAGAAAACTGCAGAAAACCTATCTGGCAATCGTTGAAGGAAATAACATCAAGAAGAAAGACACTCTTGAAGATTACCTCATTAAAAACAGTAAGACAAATACCGTTACCGTAACCTCGCAAGATAAGGGAAAACACGCCAGCCTTGATTACGAATTATTAAATACCAAAGATAATCTCAATCTGGTAAAGGTAAATCTTCATACCGGCAGAAGCCATCAGATCAGAGTTCAGTTCTCCAGCCGTAACATGCCTTTATGGGGAGATCAGCGTTATAATAAGAACGCCAAGATCCACCAGCAGATCGCCTTATGGTCACACATCCTGAGTTTCCCTCATCCAATCACAAAAGAAGTTCTGACTTTTACCTCAGAACCTCCAAACAACTATCCATGGAACGAATTAATGCCTGACAAATAGTCAGGCATTTTCTTTTAATCTAATTCAGCAGCGCCGGTATACAGCTTGTAGTAACGGCCTTTCTGTTTTAATAATTCATCGTGGTCACCACGTTCAACGATCTGACCGTGTTCAAGAACGATGATGGCATTACTGTTACGGACTGTAGAAAGTCTGTGGGCAATGACAAATACCGTTCTGCCCTGCATTAACTTATCCATGCCCTTTTCAATGACCTTCTCGGTATGAGTATCGATTGATGAAGTAGCTTCATCAAGGATCAGTACCGGTGGGTTTGAAACAGCAGCTCTGGCAATGTTAAGTAACTGTCTCTGTCCCTGGGACAGGTTAGTACCGTTAGCTGTCAACATGGTGTTATAGCCATCAGGCAGTCTCTTTATGAAACTGTCGGCATTGGCCAGTCTGGCAGCCGCAATGCATTCCTCATCTGTTGCGTCTAACTTACCGTAACGGATGTTATCCATTACCGTACCGGAGAACAGATTTGTGTCCTGCAATACCATGCCAAGAGAACTTCTCAATGAGCTCTTCTTGATCTTGTTTACCGGGATGCCATCGTAAGTGATCTCACCTTCCTGAACATCATAGAATCTGTTGATCAGGTTGGTAATGGTTGTCTTACCAGCACCGGTAGAACCTACGAAGGCGATCTTCTGACCAGGCTTTGCATATAATGAAACATCTCTTAATACAACCTTGTTAGGTACATATGAGAATGTTACATGGTTCAGTCTGATATCACCCTTTAACTCAGTCAAGTCACCGGTCTTTGGATCTTTCCAGGCAAAGGTTCCGGTTCTTTCCTTTGTTTCAATCAGGCCACCTTCTTCGTTTATTGCGTTAACAAGTTCGATCTTGCCATCGTCAACTTCAGTTGGCGTATCAATTACGCCAAACACTCTTTCTGCACCGGCAATTGACATCATGATGCCGTTGAACTGCTGAGACAGGTTACTGATAGGACCGGCTATCTGTCTGGTATACAGTAAGAAGCTGGCAACAGCACCTAAACCCAAGGTTCCGTTAATGCAGGCCTGGGCACCCATTACGGCAACAACCGCATATGAGATATATGACAGGTTGGCATTGATTGGCATCAAGGTCTGAGCAAACATGTTTGACTTAATTGAAGCATCCATGGTTGCGTCATTGAATACAGAGAAATCTCTGACAGATTCCTTTTCGTGACAGAAGACCTTTACTTCCTTCTGACCGGCAAACAGTTCTTCAACATAACCGTTGATGTCACTTACTGACTTCTGGATCTTAACAAAGTACTTTCTGGAATACTTACCGATGAATAATGAGATAAGTAATACCAGTACCAGTAATGTCAAAGTGATCATGGTCAATGATGGTGATAACACAAACATCATGACGATTGAACCAACCAATGAAATGATGGTATTCATCATCTGAGGCAATGAATCACCAATCAGAGGTCTGATGGCGTCAATGTCATTTGTGTAATAGTTCATTAACTCACCGTTTGTGTGAGTATCATAATACTGAATGGCCATGTCCTGCATGTGGCTGAAGAGATCCATGCGCATGTCATGTAAGATGCCTGTTGTGGTAACGCTCATAATCTTACGGTAAATGTATGAAGCTGCAACACCAGAGGCAAATACTACGGACATGAAGATCAGCTGATTAATGAATCCTGATAAATCAGCACCCTTCTGACCAATCAACGGTACGATATAGTCATTGATCAGCGGGGTAAAGAAATATGATGAAGCAACGTTTGTGAGTGCTTCTATGATGATACAGATAAATACGACAACCAGCTGCAGTTTATAAGCAGACAGGTAAGAGAATATTCTCCTGATGGTGGCTGGGATGTTGTCAGCTTTTGATCTTCTTATCTGACGATAATTAGTTTCGCTCATTATTCACCCACCCCCTGCATCTGTGTTTCATATAAGTCATGATATACAGCGTTACGGGCCATCAGTTCATGATGCTTGCCGATATCTTCAATCTTGCCATCATTCATGACAATGATCTTGTCAGCGTCCATGATTGAGGAAATACGCTGTGCAATGATGATTGTAGTCATGCCAGACAGTCTTTCTCTTAAGGCCTTTCTGATTCTCTTATCAGTATCAGTGTCTACGGCACTGGTACTGTCATCCATGATGATGATCTTAGGTTTCTTCAATAAGGCTCTGGCAATGCAAAGTCTCTGCTTCTGACCGCCTGATACGTTTACGCCACCCTGACCTAAATCTGTTTCATAACCTTCTGGGAATGATGATACGAAATCATCAGCCTGAGCACACTTGGCAGCTTCAACTACTTCTTCATGAGTAGCGTCAGGATTACCCCACTTCAGGTTTTCTTCAATGGTACCGGAGAACAAAACGTTCTTCTGTAATACCATGGATACGTCTTTTCTTAAACTCTTCAGCTTGTATTCCTTGACGTTATGTCCGCCAACCAATACTTCACCTTCAGTTACATCATATAATCTAGGCAATAACTGTACCAAGGTAGTCTTACTAGAACCGGTTGCTCCGATGATGCCGATCATTTCACCTGACTTGATGTCCAGGTTAATGTTTTCCAAGGCAGCCTTATTGGCATTTGAAGAATACTTGAAAGATACGTTTCTGAATGAGATTGAGCCGTCTTCAGGAATGAGTTCAGGGTCACAATTATCATCAGTAATGTCGATCTTTTCATTTAAGATTTCATTTGCTCTGTCAACTGAAGCCTGAGCAAATACGATCTGCATTAAGGCAAATGATACCATCATAAGGCCAAACAGAATGCTTCTTAAATATGAGAGGTAACTCATGAAGTCACCGGTTGTCATCTTGCCCTGAATGATGAAATTACCGCCATACCATGAGATGGCGATCATGCAGGCATACATTACCAGGTTGAAGAACGGGCTGTTAAGAATGACCAGACCTTCAGCCATTCTCTGCTGCTTGCGGACATTCAATGAAGATTCTTCAAACTTCTTCTTTTCAAACTTTTCTCTGACGAATGTCTTTACAACTCTGATGCCGATGAAGTTTTCTTCTAATGAAGAGTTCATTGCGTCAAATTTCTTCATTAATACTCTGAACATTGGATGAGCATAGTGAGAAATCAGATACAGTCCGATACCCAAAACAGGAATGGCAATTAAGAAGATCTTTCCTAATTCCTGATCAATGGTAAATACCATGATCGTAGAACTGATGAGCTGTAACGGTGATCTTATCAGCATTCTAACGATTGCCAGATAAGCCATTCTTAATTCTCTCATGTCCTTGGTCATACGAGTAACCAAGGAAGGAACCTCAAACTTGTCCATGTTAGCAAAGCTGAAGTTCTGAACCTTCTCATACATTGCGAGACGGAGGTTATGAATAAAACCACTGGAGGCAATAGCTGATAACATGCCGCTGACGGCGCCGAATACCATGGCTATCACCGAGTATAAAACCATCTTTCCACCAAGCTTATATATCAAATCCATGTTTGCACCGCCAGGACCGTTAATTCCCTGGTCTATGATAGCTGCCATTGTTTTTGGAATGTACACTTCAAAGATAACTTCCAAGGCAACGAGAATTGGTGCAAGTATGGCTGCCCATTTAAATTGCTTAGTATATTTGAGCACTAATTTAAACAATTCCATTCCTCCTTTTCCCGTAAAGCAAAAAAGAGTATTCTCTTTTTCTTTTAGTATTTTATATTATTAATATTATTATTTCAACAAAAATAATTAACCGATTAACTAAATTTGTACACAATATTTCTGCAAAAAAGAAAAACCGGTGGAAATCCACCGGTAATCGCATTGAATTAAGACTATCTCTTTCTCATATAGAATGGAGGCATCTGCATTGGAATACCATTTTCCATTACAAGTTCAGGTTCACCTAAGATAAGAGGCTGAACATAATCGTAGAATTCCTTGGTCATTCCTCTGTAATCATCAAGGATCCATTCACTTGGTACATGCTTAACGAAGTTAGCTACCTGATTAGCATCTACTGCGAAATATGTTGGATCATATGGTCTGCCTTCTTCTCTCTTCAAAGCAACCATCTTGCCTGTGAATGTTGGGTCCATTGAATGCATGTGAGCACTCATGCCTAACTTATAAGATTCTTCAACATCTGTCTTTGACTGCATGGCGATGTTACAACGCTGTAATGTTGACATGTCCTGAACCTTGGCTCTTTCACAGATGCCAGCTTCCAGAAGCATGTTCTTTAATGTCTGACCGGCGCCACCTAATACCGCATGTGCGAAACCGTCGTTCTTAGCTTCACCAGCTGCCAGATATGTGCCATCAGCGTACTTACAGCCTTCTGAAATAACGATGTAGCACTTATTCTTTTCAGCAATGACCTTCTTAACTTCTTCGAAGAACTTTTCCTTTTCGAATGGTACTTCAGGTAATACAACCAGGTCAACGATTCCTGATAATACTGTAGAAGCAGCTAACCAGCCTGCATCTCTGCCCATTGTTTCAAGAATGAATACTTCCTGACGGGTATAAACGTTTAAGTCTAACCATGTAACCTTTGCTGTTGTTGCCAGGAACTTAGCTGCTGAAGCGAAGCCTGGGCAATGGTCAGTAATGACTAAGTCATTGTCGATTGTCTTTGGACAGCCAACGAAACGGTGATTTGTAATATTATGTTCTGCAGCATATTCACTTAATGCAGCTACGGTATCCATTGAATCGTTACCACCAACATAGAACATTGTATCAACATTTAACTGATCAAGAATAGCCATCAGCTTTTCGAAATCCTGAATGTTTTCTCTCTTTAATTTATAACGACAGCTTCCTAATGCACTTGAACAGGTCTGCTTTAAGATCTTGCACTGGAAATCTGTTAAATGTGTTAAGTCAACGATACGACCATTTAAAATACCTTCAACACCATTTAAACCACCATAAACGTGATCATAGATTGGATTCATCTGATTTGCTTCGATGATGCCGGCAACTGTTGCGTTAATAACACTTGTTGGACCACCGGACTGAGCTACTAAACAATTTCCCATAATATTTTCTCTCCTTTTTTTTAGCTATAAATATAATAGCATTTTGCCATTTCAAATTCTATGTAATTGTGAATGATTTGGACTTTTTTAAGCCAACCTTAAAGTTTGGATCAAGCTGGGCAAGATGACTGTAGAAGTCCTTGCTGTGGTTACCCACGGACAAATGAGCAAGTTCATGATAGAACACATACTTAATGGCTTCTTCTTCCATGGCAATACAGTAATAATTCATTACTACTTCCCTTCTTCTGAAGAAACAACATCCCCATCTGCTCTTGTAAAACCTGTATTTCAATGTGTAGTCACCTACATCATAATGTAATTGATTTCTGAACTTATCAAGCAATTCATCAAGCAGGTTTTCCACATAATTCTTATAGGCATTTAACCATGACTTTTCTGAAGGGCCATAAATGAAGCACGTATCACCTGACAATTCCATTTTGCCCCTGCCTGAATTAACTAATTGAAGTTTGTATCTTTTTCCCAGAACATAGATGTCTGAACCGTTCTCAAAGTCAAATGAAGCTCTGATCTTCGGATTTTCCAGATGCTTCATTATCCAGTTTTCCTTTTTATACAAGGCTTCATAAATGTAATCAGTAGGACACTTAAGCCAAGTAGTCACATATACCTTGCCATCTCTGATCTTAAAGGAAATGCTACCTCTTCTCTTTTGCGAACTCTTAGTGACATTTACCATCATGCCATTCCAGATGATGACCATATCATTGTGCATACTGTTCCCACTCCTCCATCAGATGAGCGATTTCATTATGCTTATCATCAATCTCTTCATCAAGCTGCCGCATTTTCTGATAGTCATGATAGTATTCCGGATCAAAGCGAAGTTCTCTTAAGGCCTCTAATTCCTCTTCAGCCTTGCTGATCATTCTTTCCAGCTGAACCGTACGCTTGGTGTTTTCCCTTTGCTGCTTGGCGTTAGAAACAGGTGTCTGTTCCACAACTTCCTTAACAGTATTTACATTAACACTTCTGCCGTTTATCTTATCAAGGTATTCATTGTAGTTTAAAGCATAGTACTGGGTCTTATCACCCTCAATATAGAGAATGTTGGTTGCCAGTTTCTGAATGAAGTAACGGTCATGGGATACAAAGATAACCGTACCGGTATACTGGCTTAAGGCATCTTCCAAAGCTTCCTTACCCATGATGTCCAAATGGTTGGTAGGTTCATCAAGAATAAGCAGGTTGGCCTTCGATAACATGATCTTAGCCAGGGAAAGTCTAACTTTTTCCCCACCGCTTAATACATTACATGACTTATATACATCATCAGCCGTAAACATGAACTGGCCTAATATCTTTCTGATGGCCGTATGGTCATACTCAGGATATTCGTCCCATAACTCTTCCAATAATGACTTATCCGTTGTTACCTCAGCTAAGGTCTGATCAAAATATGCCACATCGATCTGATGGCCATACATGAATTCACCGGACAATGGCTGTACCTGACCAATCAGGGTCTTCAACAAGGTACTTTTCCCAAAGCCGTTAGGTCCGATAATGGCCAGCTTCTGACCGCTTCTGACATTAAAGTTAACTTTACATAATGGTTTGTCATAACCAATGGTCAGATCATCTACCGTAAGAACACTCTGCCCGCCTCTTAACTTGGCATCAAACTTCAGTTTGAAGTTATGAGTATCTTCTCTCGGCTTTTCAATTCTGTCCATTCTTTCCAGATACTTGAGCTTGCTTTGGGCAAAGGCTGCCTTGTTCTTCTTATAACGGAACTTTTCTACCTGAGCTTCCAGTCTTTCAATTTCAGCCTGTTGACGGCGGTAAGCGGACTGCTGGCGCTCAAACATGATCTTCTTCTGTTCAACATAAGAAGAATAATTACCGCTGTAATGATTCAGCTTACCAAATTCAAATTCATAGACTTCTGAAACGATCTTATCCATGAACATGCGGTCATGAGAAACTATTACGATTGCCTTTGGATACTTCTGCAGATAGCCTTCAAGCCATTCAATGGTAGCCATGTCCAGATGGTTGGTCGGTTCATCAAGCAGTAATAAGTCAGGCTGCTGCAGTAACAGCTTTACAAATGCGATCCTGGTTTTCTGACCGCCTGAGAAAGTTGAAAGTGGTCGGAAAAGATCTTCAACACTGAAACCAAACTTGGTAAACAGGGTTATCTGTTCCTGATTATAGTTATAACCGTTACCAGCCTCATATCTGTTCTGCAAGTCTGAATAACGCTTTAACAGATTTTCATCATAATCGCTTTCCAGTTTAAGAGATATCTCATCCATCTCTTCCTTGATTTTTAATAACTGAGCAAATACCTTATCAAATTCCTGCTGAACGGTAATGCTCTCATCTTCAAAGGCTTGCTGGGAAAGATAGCCTATCGTCATGTTACTGTTACGAATGATCTGCCCTTTGTCCAACATTAAAAGACCACTTATTATCTTTAATAAAGTAGTCTTTCCGCATCCGTTACGACCTATTATCGCAACTTTTTTTCCTTCTTTTAATTCTATGTGAATGTCCTCAAACAGCACCTCGCCCGCAAAGTCCTTGGTGCCGTTACTGACCTGTAAAAGCATAAATCCTCCAGTTTAGTTGTTGCTTAAATACTGTTCGAATCCCTCAACAATGGCGCTGGCTACAGCTTCCTTACGTTCATTCCACTTGGCAACACTGGCAGAATCCCAGATGTTGGTGGTTACGATCTTAACAGTATTAACACCGTAGATGTTATTGGCAGCGAATGATGCGTTACCAGCTGATGATTCAGAGTACTTGCCGGCACCTAATACCTTGCCGCCCATTTCTCTGATTTCATATTCGGTATCGAATTCGCCATCATTAGAATAGTCACTTGTTTCCATTACACATGGATACAGTTCAGCTGATCTGTCACCATCGAATAATCCAGCTGTTACCAGCTTGTCATAGATGGCAGTCTGTAATGTACCTGCTGCGTATCCTGAATACTTAACGCCTAAGTCTGCGTCATAGTTTGTCATGTCAAGATAGATCATGTACTTGGCCTTTGAGTTGTATGCCTTATTGGCAACACCGTTACCGTTATAGAACAGAATGTTCTGATCCATGGCATCCTTCATGACCTTTACTCTATAACCCTTTTCAGATAACTGTGAGCTGATCTGTAAAGCGACATTGTATAATTCTTCTGCTTCAACGATTCCATTTGCGCTTTCACCTACCAGTGATACACCGCCCTGAGTTAAGGCAGGAGCACTGAAGATTACGACATCGTAATCAGTTGAGGTAGCTTCTTCAGCCTTTTCGCTGGTTACGTTCAGATACAGATAGTTCTTATCAAGCTTGCTTTCCTCATCCTTTTCAGTATCGAAGTAAGTTCTGTCAGCTACTAATTCGACCTTCATACGCTGACCGTTTCTTAATACTGAATAAATGGTATTGTTGCCTCTGATGGCATTTGACATGAAGACTCTGGTATATGTTTCAGCGCCTTCTTCGCCAGTCTGAATGTATACTGAGTAGAAGCCAGGAGTTAACTTGCCGATGTTGATCTGACTGTCAACAGCGCTGTTGATGTCGAAAGTGATCTTGTTGTCACTGCACATGTCTATTAAGGCAATTTTCTGACCTGACAGACTGTTAGATTCAACAGTTGTACGGCTGTAAGCGTCATAGTAAAGATTCAATGATTCGCCATAGAAATTGTAATCCTTGATTTCTACTGTCTGTTCTCTGTTTTCATTCTCCAGGGCTTTCATGGTCTGCTTGTTATTCAGTGTACAGATGGTTACCTTGGTTGTATCATTATTCTTATTTCCGCCGCCTTCACTGTTTGGATGGAAGATCAGACTGATCAGTAATGAAAGTACCAGATATATAACCAGAACTACCAATATAAAAAGTGGAATTACTCTTTTCCATGCTATCTTGCTTCTTCTTGCCATAATAAACACCTCCCAGCATTTATTCATAGTTATTATACTACATATTAAATGATGTTAAAACAGGAAGAGTCTTAATTTGTTGGAAATACAACCAAATTAAAACAGTAACCAAACCACCCTTTCAGTTACTGTTTTTTCCTTTTTTCACGCTGGTATGTAGCGTTACCTTTCTTAAACTTATACTTCTTTAACAACTTAGGTATTATTAACCAGCTGACATACGCTATTACTCCCGGTAATACCAATAAGAATCCAGGTAATAACAGTGCACTTAACAGTGGTACGCCAATGTTAATGATCAATAATGACAATGTTTCCAATAAGCAGGTAAAGGATATATCCAATGCCTTCTTAAAGGCTTCCCAAGGTGTTGTTGCCATGTCCTGGGATATTACAACAAATACCATCAGCATTTCAAAAATGATCACGGCCATCAAGGTAAAAATACCTGCCTGACCCAAGATGTCCAAGGTTGTATCCCCACCCTTGTAATACAGATAGTCAAGAACCAGTATCGCAATGGCCAAGGCATGTACCAGCCATACTATGGTTGATATCTTGAAGTATTTCTTAAATGAAGCGAAGAATATTTTCAATGTCTTATCGGCATCATATAACACATACTGACTCATCGCATCATGCAATGCCGTCATGCTGGCACCTAACGTTACGATCGGTAATGAGAATAATAATGCGAAAAAACCAAGCAGGACGATGTTGGTTAACCGTCCTGCTAATTTATTCAAAAATCCTTCGAACTTATCCTGCCCGTTCATGTTATTCAATGATTTCCAGAGAACCTAAGCAAATCTTTTCCTCTGTTTCCCTATCGAATAATACGTAACGGTTTCCTTCAAAGTTGAAGCGAACAGTTGAATCCATTGCGAAGTCAATGCTGCCGAATGCTACTGCTGACAAGACGATGTCATCAACAGCCAGTGCCAGTGTTGTTTCCATGCCTGATGGTAATGAAGAAACAACTCTTGCTTCTACGCCTTCATCAGATACATGAATGAATTCAGGTCTGATACCTAATACATACTCATGTTCAGGCTGTAATTCAACCTTTTCATTAGGTGTAAAGATAACCTTGAACTTTTGAGTATTAAGTACTACATGATTACCTTCAGCCTTACCATGACATTTAACAAAGTTCATGCTTGGATTACCCATGAAGTCTGCACAGAAGATATTGTTTGGTTCACCATACAGCTGCAGTGGTGGACAGTACTGCTGTAACAGACCTGTCTTGATCAGGGCAACCTTAGTTGACAAGGTCATGGCCTCTGACTGGTCATGAGTAACATAAACGAATGTTGATCCTGTTGTTAAGTGCAGTCTCTTTAATTCAGCACGCATGTCATTTCTTAACTTGGCATCCAGGTTACTTAAAGGTTCATCCATCAACAGTACCTTTGGATTTGGTGCCAAAGTACGGGCGATGGCAACACGCTGCTGCTGACCGCCTGACAGTTCGGCCGGATATCTGTTGATGTATTCTTCAATACGCATTGTCTTACAGATTTCCTTTACTCTGGCATCAATCTTTTCCTTAGGCCATTTCATGTTTTCCAAGCCAAAGGAAATGTTCTTATAAACTGTCATATGTGGCCATAATGCATAGTTCTGGAATAGGAATCCGATATTTCTCTTATCAGGTGAAAGGTTTATGCCCTTTTCATCTGAAAATACACATTCGTCATCAAAATATATTTCACCTTCTGTTGGTGTTTCAAGACCGGCAATCATTCTCAGAGTTGTGGTCTTGCCACAGCCTGATGGGCCTAACAAGGATACGAATTCGCCATCCTTGATTTCCATATTCAGATTATCTACGGCTAATGAACCCTTACCAAACTGTTTTGTTACATTAACTAATTTAATTGTTGGCATATTCTAGTTTCCTCCTACACCCTTTTCAATTGATGCACCGGTCAGTTTTTCAACAGTGAAGTTGATTACCAATACAACAATGATGATCAATAAGTTAACTGCGTTAGAGAACTGAGTGAAGCCCTTCTCATCATAGAACAGCAGTAATGAGGTAAGCACTCTGTTATTGGCAGTTATCAGAATAACAAACAAACTCAATTCACGCATTCCGGAAATGAACGGTAACAGATATCCGGATACGATCGTAGCTTTTTCAATAGGAATAATGATCCTTGTCATTCTCTTTATCCAAGGAACACCCATGATAATTCCGGCTTCTTCAATTTCCGGTGACAGCTGCAGCATTGAGTTGACACCGCTTCTTGAAGCCATTGGCAGATACTTGATCGTACCTATCAGAGCCAGAATAGTGAATGTACCGTAAAGTGAAGGAATAATGCCCCTATTTGTTGAGAACATTGACAGATAAATGGCAGCTAAAGCCATTGACGGAATCAGGTAAGGTATGAAGGTTAAGTCTTCAACAACCTTTGATAGCCAGCTTCCTCTTCTTCTGACGATGCTGTAGCCAGCCAGGAAACCAAGTGTACCTGCACCAATGGCACAGGTGAATGACAGTTTCAAGCTGTTAAACAGGGTTCTGTATACTTCCGGATTAAGCAAGATACCAGGCTGGTCCTGAATCGAGTTATGCCCCTGAGACTGACCGACCCAGAAACTTAATGTCATGTTAGATAACTTGTACACACCCGTTTGCATCATGACTGATTCCAAAGCGAATGTAATCAAAGGAATTACCGACATGCACAGTACTATAAATGTTGTAAGAATTGATATTGGAAGCCTGAAACCTCCTAAATGGAAAACTGAAATGTTTGCGCTCTTACCTGTTACGGTAGCGTATGACTTTCTGGTACCGATCATCTTCTGGTTAATGAACATGATAATGATACTTAACACGATCATTACCAATGCCAGAATATAGCCAACGCCAGGATTTGTGCCGTTTATCGCCGCATACAATTCAGTTGTTAATACAAAGTATCGTACCGGTAAACCAAGGAACTGAGGTGTTGCGAATGATGCCATTGCGCCTGAGAATACCAGGATGATCGTACTCAGAACAGCCGGCATTACGATTGGAATTGTTATTCTCAAAAACATTCTTAGTCTCTTGGTTTTCAGGATTATCGCTGCTTCTTCCAGGTTTGCGTCCATGTTATGCAGAATTCCGCCTATTAAAATATAAGCAAATGGAGCATAGTGCAGACCGGTTACTACGATGATTGGAAATTCACCATAGCCGAACCAGGTTGGAACCTGTAATCCAGTTAAGGCTGTAAAAATGCCGTTTGAACCAGTTATCTCAACACTCTTAAAGAAGTTCTTCCAGGCTAGGGCCAACGTCCAGGAAGGCATTATGTATGGGAAGATGAACAGCTTCGTTAAAGCCTTCTTCCACATCATGTCACTTCTGGAAACTAACCAGGCAAAACTACCACCAATTAAAATGGCAACTACGCAAGACCAGATTGAAGTAACGATACTGTTACGGATTGGATCCCATAATAATGATTTACTGAAGCTGCTTGCGAATGCCCTGAGCCAGTGGTATGTAGTAAAGGTACCAACAGCCTGGTGCACTCTTGATTTCTCAGATGGATGAACAATGAACGTATCCCTTACGATGGAAATCAATGGAATGACTACTAAGAATGTCAGCATAATCAGGAACAGAACTAAAAGCACATTATATGGCTTGCTGAAAAATGTTTTTATCTTATTCCATTTTTTCTTCATATTCTTCTCCTGTCTATTAATTAAAGAAAGGAAGGCTAAGCATAATATCTTCAGAGCCTTCCTTTTATTTGATTATACTTAAGATTAATTACTTAATTGTTAAGATGAAGTCTTCAACGTTAGCTCTTTCAGCAGCTGCCTGTTCAGCATCTTCCTGAATTAAGATCTTCTTCCATTCCTTAACTGGTAAGTCGCCGTCAACAACTGGATTTGCCTGGTTGCCGCTGTAGTCGCCGAATCTGCCAGACATGCCCTTGTATACTGAGCCGTCCTTAATTGTTAATGTGCCATTGCCCTTCCAGCCTTCTTCTGAATATAACCAGATTAAGAATGCCTTAGCTAATTCTGGGTTGTCAGCGTTCTTTACCTGTAAACCATAGATTGGGTAAATGAAGCCGGCAACTGGATTAACATCCTGTGCGAATGACATGTTGTCAGTGCCGTCGTCACGCTTGCCGAGATTCTTCTTATATTTGTTCAGAGTGATCAGAGCGCTCATCTTCTTATCAGCAGCAGCTGTATCCTTTGCGATAGTGCCATCTGATGAACCTAATACGACACCGTTCTTGTACATCATCTTAATGAACTGGTAACCAGCATTTGGACAGTCAGCATCTAATGTGATGTCCTTGCCATAGTATGCCTTATAAGCTTCAGCTAATTTAGCAGCGTTTTCTTCGCTTGTCAGGTTAACTAAGAAGTTCATGTTAACGCCTTCGCTTGAAGGATCCTTCAAGCATAATGCGCCAGCGTACTGTGGATCTGTACAATACCAGATGTTATTGATTTCGCCGTCTGCAAATGAGTTTTCGCCATTGTTAACGTTGTAGATGAATACCTTGTTACAGTAATCCCAAACTAATAATGGTTCGCAATCTTCGCCAACTAAGTCTAAGATTTCCTGGTTGTACCAGTTGTAAACATAGCCTTCTTCAACTAAGTCTGTTAATACACGTCCGCCATCCTGAATGAAGATGATGTCAGCGCCATCAACACCCTGAGCAACTTCTGTAGCTACCTGAGTGATCTGGTTTGTATCACCGATCTGAGTTGAGCTGTATTCGATCTTACCATCTAATTCATACTTAATCATGAATGCTTCGATAGCATCATTGATAACTGAGTGAGTTGTATAAATTGTCAATGGTTTGCCGTTGGCCTTGCCAGCTTCTAATAATTCTTCAAAAGTGGCCTTGTCAACTTCTGTGGCAGGTGTTTCTCCGCCACCCTGTTCTCCGCCTTCCTGGCCTCCGCCTGAACAACCGAACATTGTCAGACACATTAAGGCTGAGAGAAGAACTGCTAATAATTTTTTCATAAATGTTTTCCCCTTCTTCTAGCGTTATCTGTAAACGCTTTCGCCATTACCATTTTATTACAATATGTATACCCATGCAAGTTTTACGCTATATCAAATTTGCCTAAATTGACACAAAACCTAAAAAAAAGAGCCAGTCTTTCGACCGGCCTCTGATTATTAGAAGTCCAGATTTCTTGGTGTTCTTGGGTAAGAATGCACATTCATGACTTTTATATTCCTGTAATCATTAATTAGCATTTACGATTCTGGCTAATTGCAATTCTTATCATTCTTTTATGAATTTTCTGATAACGAACTTATTAATGAATAATTCAAAGCCTGCTGTTAATAGTCCGATTACGGCAGTTACTATTAATATGGAGATCCAAAAACTGCCTGGCTTATTAAGAGTATTATTAATAATATATAGATTCAATGGCCCTGCAACCAGCAGAACATTAAATAGATATATTGAAAACAGTAAGTTATACTTCTTGTTTACTTTATATCTGGTCTTACATTTTCTACATTCAAATGAAGTGCCGTTCGATGTTCTGGTTATCTCTCCTCCACACTTTTCACAGCGATAATATGTCATTAACGATCTCCTTTCATTGTTCACCAGTAATAGTCACTGGTTATTATTTCTCATTACTCTTTTTCGTGTGATAGTAATAATTTGTGGAACTATAAAGCACATCAGCAGTACTTTCCTGCCAAAGTCGGAAATATAGTATATTACTGCACTATCGAACATGTAACCGGTAATTGTCTGGCTGAAGTTTCTGTATAATTCAAATAAGTATAGCTGTGTTTGAATACCACATGCTAGCAACACATATTTACTCTTACAATAAGCTGTATTTAAGAAGTAAACAGCCATGCACACCATGATCAGTAATGATAATACACAATCCAGCAAATCAAACCAGCTGATTACTGAGGCAGTAATAGTGTCAGTAACAGTGTTTACCAAATAGCATCCATAATTAATTATCAAGACGACAAGCACTGTTTTTTTGGTGATTTCATTATTGAAGGACTTATATATGCAATAACCAAGGACAAGAATTGAAGCTAATTCAATGACAGTTTTAATTAACATTCCAATACTAATAGCTCCGTTTTCGCTCAGATAATTAAAATAATTACCCAATTGAAACATACAGCATATTATGTTGAAAATGAATATTCCCGTTAAGAACATCCCCTGGATAGTTATTTCAGGGTTCTGCTGCAGGATCGGTTCTACTTCCGGCATCTTCTTAACATCATCATCACTGAATAATGAATCCACACTGACGTTAAACAGCTTTTTCAGTGCATCCATTTCCTGATAATTAGGATATCTTGTACCATTTTCCCATTTGGAGATAACAGTCCTGGTAAGATACAGTTTCTCAGCCATTTGACGCTGGCTTAAACCATACTCCTCTCTTATTTGCTTTATCCTTTCCCTGAATTCCATAATTATTCCTTCTTACACTTTCATACTAAATCAATAATTCTTTTTTTCAAGAAACAAGTGGCTTTATGCCGGTTCCAATTTGGAACGCATAAAAAAGGGCCAGCCTTTCGACCAGCCCCTGGTTATTAGAAGTCCAGATTTCTTGGCGTTCTTGGGTAAGAAAGTACATCTCTGATGTTTTCAATGCCTGTAATGTACATTAACAGTCTTTCAAATCCTACACCAAATCCTGCATGCTTGCAGCAGCCAAACTTTCTTAAGTCAAGGTACCACTGTAATGATTCCTTGTTAACACCCATTTCATCCATTCTCTGAGAAAGAACATCATATCTTTCTTCTCTCTGAGAACCGCCGCATAATTCGCCAACTACCGGCATCAACAGGTCTGTAGCTGCTACAGTCTTGTTATCGTCATTTAATCTCATGTAGAAGGCCTTTGATTCCTTTGGATAGTTCATGACGAATACAGGTCCCTTGCAGATGACATCACACAGATACTTTTCATGTTCTGTCTGAATGTCCATGCCCCAGAATACCTTGTTTTCAAACTTGTCTTCAACCTTCTTTAATTCCTTTAAGACATCGGCATATTCCATTCTGGCAAATGGCTTTTCCAGAACAGCCTTTAATCTGTCAACGATGCCCTTATCGATCATGGTATTGAAGAAGTTCATTTCTTCAGGACAGTTGTCAAATACTTCGTTGATGCAGAACTTGACCATGTCTTCCATTAAGTTCATGTCATCTTCCAGATCAGCGAATGCGATTTCAGGTTCGCACATCCAGAATTCGTTGGCATGCTTCTTGGTATTTGAGTTTTCAGCTCTGAAGGTAGGCCCAAAGGTATAAACATCTCTGAAAGCCAAAGCGTATGCTTCAACATGAAGCTGACCTGAAACAGTCAAAGAAGCTCTCTTACCGAAGAAGTCCTCATCATACTTGTCATCCTGACGGGTTGTGACTGTAAATACTTCACCGGCACCTTCAGCGTCGTTTCCGGTTATGATTGGTGTATGAACATATACGAAGCCCTGATTCTGGAAGAATTCATGAATGGCCATGGCTAATACGCTTCTTACTCTGAATACTGCTGAGAAGGTATTTGTTCTAGGTCTTAAATGAGCAATTTCTCTTAAATACTCAAATGAGTGACGTTTCTTCTGTAATGGATAATCAGGTGTGCATTCACCTTCTACTGCAGCTTCCGTAAGATGAAGTTCAAATGGCTGCTTCATTTCCGGTGTTAAGACAAACTTACCGGTAACTGTTAAAGCTGTACCTGTAAGACACTTGCTTAACTCATCAAAATTAGCCAGTTCAGGTGTGTAAACCAACTGACAGTTCTTAAAATATGTGCCGTCATTCAATTCAATGAAAGCTACCTGTCCATTGCTTCTGTTGGTTCTGATCCAACCCTGCAATTGAACATATTCAACGCCATCCATTCTCATTGGATCATTTGACCTAACCATTTCATATAGTTCTCTGATAGTCATAAACTCAAACATAATCATAACCCTCCTAAAAATAAATAAAACGCTCCATGAAAGGAGCGTCTGTAACGCGGTACCATCCTTAATTTGGTCTCTTGTCAGTTAACGCCTTGATTACGTGGCCGTCTACTCTGTTCTCCAGCCCGACTCCCAGACTGTTACAATTTAACCCGAACCTGAAACGCTCTCACCACCGGTTTCTCGCTGTTAAGTTCGTAAACGTAAATTGCTTTCTGTTCTACGTCTATTTGAATTTTTTCAATGTGTTTGTCTCAAAGACAAGTTCCTGAATGTTAGACACGATATCGATTTCCTTTAATATCATGCCCTTTGGAACACTGATGTGCTGATGAGTAAAATCAATTAATCCCAGTACTCCACATTTATATAATCGATCTACAACATCTTGGATGTCAGTTGACGCGGTCAGGATCGCTATACGACAATCCTTTGGAATTTTCTCTTCCAACTGGTCAATGTGATAAACAGGTATACCCTTTACTTCGCCAATCAGATCCTCATCGATCTCGAAGGCCATTACGATTTCACCGACCACGTAATTCCAACGGTTATAGTTTAACAAAGCGTGACCTAAATTGCCAACCCCTATTAAAATAATTTTTTCATCGAAACCGGTTCCCAGTTTTTCATTAAATACCTGAATCAGTTTCTCAACGTCATAACCATACCCCTGTTTACCAAGACAACCGATGAATGACAAGTCTCTTCTGATTGTCGTGGCAGCTATATTAACTAGCTCACTCAATTCTGATGACAGTACCCTGCTCACGTTCTGAGAATGCAGCTTGCGCAATGCTTTCAGGTAAATAGGATACCGTTGCATTGTTGCCTTTGGCACAATACTGTACTGTTGTTGCATGATTATTCACCGCCTATATGGATATTCTAGCACAAATGTGTCTCGAATGATACAGCAGAATATCTACATTTCCAAAGATGGATCGGCTTCTACATCAAGGTCACAGAAGATTCCTTTTTTATATGCAATGTAGCCGCTGGCCCCTATCATTGCCGCATTATCGGTACAACATGATAATGGTGGAATGATGTAGGAAACGTTCTTTCTCTGGCTCATTTTCTCCGTGCATATTTCTCTTAAACGGCTGTTTGCGGCAACCCCGCCTGCCAATACGACCTGCTTTACATCGTATTCATCAAGTACGCTTTCAACTCTTGACCATAAGTGGCCTAGTGCAGCTTCCTGGAAACTTGCGCACATGTCTGGAACACTCAGCTCCTCACCATTTCTCTCCAGTCTCTTGATGCTCTGAAGTACTGCTGACTTTAAGCCGGAGAATGAGAAGTTAAGTGGGTTATCAGTATGGACTTTCGGTAACTGATATCTTGGTATTCCCTCTTTGGCAAGCTTATCAACCTTTGGTCCGCCCGGATATGGTAAGTTAAGTACTCTTCCTACCTTATCATAGGCTTCACCAATGGCATCGTCCTGAGTTGTGCCGATTACCTGGAAGTCATAGTCTTCCTTCATCAATACAAGTTCAGTATGGCCCCCTGATACAACCAAGGCCAGTAACGGGAACTGTAAATCACCGACAAAGGCATTGGCATAGATGTGTCCGGTCAAATGCTGAACCGGTATCAATGGCTTATGATATGCCCAGGCCAATGTCTTGGCTGCCAATAAACCAATGTGCAGTGAACCGATCAGGCCGGGACCAACCGTAACCGCAATGCCATCTACATCATCCATGCTGATGCCTGCTTCCTCAATGGCTTCCTTGATGATGATACTGATGTTTTCAATGTGAATTCTGCTGGCTACTTCCGGTACGACCCCGCCATATCTGGTATGTACATCGATCTGGCTGGCAACCTTACTGCTTAATATCTCCTTGCCGTTTCTTACTATTGCACAAGCTGTTTCATCACAGCTTGATTCAAGTGCTAAAAGAATAACATCTTTCATACTATATTCCTTTCATCATGCGGTAAGCGTCCTCGTAAGTGCCATTGCTCTTATAATAGCCAGGCTTGGTATTGATTACCGAAAAGCCCTGACTTTCATAAAGCCTTATGGCATCTGCGTTTGAAACTCTGACTTCCAGCCCAATGGTCTCACAACCGTTTTTCATGGCCTTCTGTTCCAGGTGCTTCATTAACTGCTTACCATATCCCCTGTGCTGGTATTCAGGTAATACCGCAATGTTTGCGACCTCAGCCTGTTCAAAGGTGACCCAGAGATCATAGTAACCTATGACTTTGTCATCTACTACCAATACCCATAGCTGGGCATAGGGATTGTCATTTATCTCATATTCATAATCCTTTCTCTTCCAGGCATCATGGAAACACTTTTCTTCGATTTCCATTACCTGGTCAAGATCAGAATGTCTTAACTTACGGATCACTTCAGGTATTCCTCGTTTTCCTTGAGGTATACCGGTGTCATCAGATCAACATTCTCAACCTTCTGCCAGAATGGCTTCAGATCAACAAAATGCTGACACAGATCACCATAAACATCATCCTTACCAAACAGATGCAGATCACCGATTACATTCTGTCCGTCATCAATGATAGTCTTCATTTTCTCATTGGTATAGATGGTATCATCCATTAAGGCCTTACCATCCTGATACTTACCAACATATACTCTCTTGGCTCTGGCATCCATGATGACGTAGCAGTCATCCAGACCGGCATATAACTGTAAGGTGCTTAAGGTATAAACTTCCTTATTCATTAAACTGCCGGCAACCTTGGCTAAAGTCATGCCGATTCTTACACCGGTATAACTGCCAGGTCCCTTGGCAACAACATAGCTGCCGATGTCAGAAGCATCAAGATCATGTTTCCTTAACAGTTTGTCTACTTCCGGTACAAGATATTCAGACTGATGCTTGAAACAGTCCAACTGTACTCCCTCAACTAATTCATCATCCTTGATCAGCGCAACTAACAAGAACTGATGAGATGTATCTATTCCTAATGTGTACATAACTTATCAAGTACCTCCTCATACTTACTTCCCCTTGCTCTGAAGATGATTGTTCTTGAGTCATCATCATTGATGGTCAGATCAATGTTCAGATATTCATCAGGAAGTACATTTTCAATGAAGTTTGCCCACTCAATGACACAGACTCCATCACCATCTATGTATTCTTCAAAACCCAGATCCTGATCAATGTCTTCCAGGCGGTAGGCATCGATGTGATAAAGCGGCAGTCTGCCCTTATAGTTCTTCATCAGGGTAAAGGTTGGTGAAGTAACATTGCGGGTTATTTCCAAGCCCTTGGCCAAACCCTGAGTAAAAGTAGTCTTACCTGCTCCCAGTTCCCCAGACAAGGTGATCAGAAAACTCTCTTCAATGTTTCTTCCCAGCTTTTCAGCCAGGCTTCTGGTTTCTTCAGCTGTATTTGTAATAACTTTTAATTCCTTCATATTATCACCACATCTAATTATTATATTCCTTTAGGGAAAATAATCTACTTTTTACCAGATTTCTTTTCCACTCTCCATGTTCAGAAGATATTTCTTAATGTCCAGATGACTGCCATAGCCGCCAATTGAACCGTCTGAGTTAATAACTCTGTGACAAGGCACTACGATCATGATCGGATTGAAGTGCATTGCCTGACCGGTTGCCTGAAAGCCTCTGCGGTTACCGGCCATGAAGGTAAGATCTCTGTAACTTACCGTTGAGCCGTATGGCACATTTAACAGTGCTTCATATACTCTTTTTCTGAACTCTGTCGTATTGAACTTCAAAGGCAGATCAAAACTCTTTCTCACTCCTTTGAAGTATTGTTTTAACTGTCTTACTGCTTCAGATGTTATTTCATTTCCTCTGTTATTTTCATTAGCGTCACTGATTTCAATGGAAATGATGGCTTCTTCATCAGCCTTAATGACTAACTGTCCTATCGGACTTTTGATGGTTTCAGTATGGATCATGCCTTATCAAACATTTCAGCCAGTTTCATTCCTCTGGCATAACCTTCCTTATAGAATTCTTTAACACTCATTTTTTCAACATAATCACGGTGATATACGATCTCCAGGGTTAACGGTCCTGAATAGCCTGACTTCTTTAATTCACTCATAGCCCACTGCCAGTCGAGATTACCGTCAAATGGCAGTAAGTGCTCATCCTTTACACCGAAATTATCATGCAGGTGAACACTGGTGATCCTGTTCTTGAAGAATTCAAAGTCAAATTCATCCTTTAAGTGAGCGTGACAATGGCCAAAGTCCAGGCAGATCCCAGCCTTGCCCTTAAGATTCTTTAGCAGGTACTTCTGATAACCAGGCACCTTGGTGTTTTCAAAACCGATCTCAACACCAATTTCATTGGCATAATCAACAACTTCTTCAAAGCGGCTCAGGCCTAATTCATTTGGATATGGCGGTTCAAACTTACTGCAGGCATGCATCATTACCATTGGGATGCCGTTTTTCTTAACATCATCCAGATCCTTCTTGTATCTTTCCACAAACTGACTGCCAATTTCCGTATCCAGCCAGATGTCATTAATGCTCTGATAGCCAAGATGGGCAAAGACTATTTCCAGGCCAAGCTTCTTACAGTAATCAACCTGAGCCTGCTGGTCTGGGCCATCCCATTGCTTGTCATACCACTGCACAAAGACCTTCTTGAAGCCGGCCTCCTTAATGGCATCGATGATTTCATAAATGCTGCTTTTGCCATCATTACTGACACATACTGCTAATTCTGCCATAATATCACCTCTTGATATGACAATTATAATGATTTTGAATTTCAGTTTCCACTCTGCCCATTAATATATAATGATATATTTTTTAAATATTATAGTGTTATAATACTATGGTAAAAAGGAAGATCATTATGAAGACAAAGAATTATACAAATTTTCTGGTACTGTTACTGGTTACAGTCATATTCTCATTATTGGTATGCTTCGTTGACAAGAGTGTCATCGGACCAGCCAATACCTCAGTAGGTTTCTCACACATCAATGCCTTTTTCAGAGATCTGATCGGCACTAACATGGCACTTTATACGATAACCAACATCTTGGGTTATCTGGCCATACTGGTATGTTGTGGTTTCGGTTTCATCGGCTTAATGCAGCTGATCAATGGCAAGAGTCTTAAGAAGGTTGACAGAAACGTCATCGCTCTGGGAATCTTATATGTCATAGTCATTGGTCTGTATGTTCTTTTTGAAAAGGCTGAGATCAATTACCGTCCGATCATCATGCCTGGTGAAACTGCTCCAGAAGCCAGCTTCCCATCATCACATACAATGCTGGCACTGGTTGTTTTCTGCAGTGCTCCACCAGTATTAAGAAGATACCTTAAGGATGCTTCAGTAAGAAAAATCGTAAGCATCATATTCTACGCCTTAGCCATCATAACCGTTGTTGGAAGACTCTTATCAGGAGTTCATTGGGTAACTGACATCATCGCAGGCGTACTTATCAGTGCAACCTTATTATCAGGGTTCAATATTGTCCTAAAGGCCATAAAACCTAAGAAAAAGACAGCTCAGTAACATAAAATGAAGCAATCGCTTCATTTTTATTTGTTTATTTTTTATTTATCTTGAAAAGGCCTCGTTTTTTATGATAAAATCCAACTTGGTTGAGGGAGTAGTTAACTCTTCACAAAAGAGTGATATGTCAACAACACTGGCCTTAAAAAGCCCTGGCATATCTTAATTAACGAGACTCATGTACAGTATTATTTCACTGTGCATGGCTGATTAATTCCAAGCATGGTGATGTTTGGTTTTTTTATGTTAAGGAGGAAAGAATGAACTTTTATTTAAAGAGTGTCGATGAGACCCTTGAGGAAGTCAAATCCACCAAGCAAGGTCTATCGAGCGCTGAAGCAACTAAACGATTAGAAACCAACGGTAAGAACAAACTGGCAGATCCGCCAAAGAAAACATTCATTCAGAAGTTCATTGATTCTATCAAGGATCCAATGATTATCATGTTACTGGCAGCTGCAGGATTATCTACCATCACAACTGTTTATCAGAATGTCGTAAATCATGCAAATGAATCTTACGCAGACCTGATCATAATCCTGTTTGTTGTAATCGTTAATACTCTCTTAGGCATTATTCAGGAAAGCAAGGCTGAAGAAGCAATTGATGCCCTGAAGGAAATGACCGCCGCTACCAGCAAGGTCTTGAGAGATGGCCAGCAGGTAGTATTGAAGTCAGAAGACTTAGTTGTCGGTGATGTAATTGTCATTGAAGCCGGCGACGCCGTTCCAGCTGACTGCCGTATTCTGGAAAGCCATTCATTAAAGGTTGAAGAAGCTGCCCTGACCGGTGAAAGCGTTCCTGTTAATAAGATCATGGATATCTTGATGTTACAGGAAAATGCCTTAGACATTTCATTAGGTGACCGTACCAACATGTTATACAGCGGTTCAACAATCGTATACGGCCGTGGTACTGCTGTTGTAGTAGCTACAGGCATGGATACTGAAATGGGTAAGATTGCTGATGCCTTAATCGAAGCTGATGATGAAAAGACACCATTACAGAAGAAGATGGAAGAACTCTCTGGTGTTCTCACAAAGTTAGTTGTCGGTATCTGCGTATTCGTATTCCTGTTTGGCGTAGGCAGAGAATTAGTCTTCCCTACCGGCGCTAACATGTTCGATTTAGTATTAAACACATTCATCATGGCAGTTGCCTTAGCTGTTGCCGCAATTCCTGAAGGATTACCGGCTGTTGTAACAATCATCTTATCAATCGGTGTTACAGCCATGGCTAAGAGAAACGCCCTGATCAGAAAACTTACAGCTGTTGAAACATTAGGTTGTACTCAGATCATCTGTTCAGATAAGACTGGTACATTAACTCAGAATAAAATGACTGTTGTTGACCAGTTCACCAGTGATTTACCATTACTGGCAACCGGCATGGCATTATGTTCAGATGCCAAGATTGAAGAAGGCGAAACCGAATCTACTGGTGAACCTACTGAAGCAGCATTAGTATACTACGCATTCAAGAATAACCTGCCAAGATGGCAACTGGTAATTGACCAGCCACGTGTTGGTGAAGCACCATTCGATTCAATGCGTAAGATGATGTCAACAGTTCATAAGAAAGGTAACACATACATTCAATACACTAAAGGTGCTACCGAAATATTGCTTGAACATTGTACTCATTATTTAAATGAGAAACATGAAATTGTCGAATTAACAAATGAACACAAGAAAGAAATCCTGGCCGGTGTTAAGTCATACGCCGATAGAGCATTAAGAGTCTTAGGCTGTGCATATCGCGAATATGACCAGTTACCAAAGAACTATGATGCAACTACATTGGAAAACAACCTGACATTCATCGGTTATGTTGGCATGATCGACCCTTGCCGTCCGGAAGTATATGATGCTATCAAGGAATGTCGTGCTGCTGGAATCAGACCTGTAATGATTACAGGTGACCACATTGACACAGCTGTCGCAATTGGTAAGGACTTAGGCATCATTACAGACGCCAGCGAAGCAAGAATCGGCGCTGACATGGAAACAATGAGTGACGCTGAATTAGTTGAAACAGTTAAGCATGTATCTGTCTGGGCAAGAGTTCAGCCAGAACATAAGACAAGAATTGTCAGAGCATTCAAGAGCATGGGTTATGTCGTAGCCATGACTGGTGACGGTGTAAATGATGCTCCTAGCATTAAGGCCGCTGACATTGGCATGGGCATGGGTATCACAGGTACTGATGTTACCAAGGGTGTCAGTGACATGGTACTGGCTGATGATAACTTCGCTACCATCGTAAACGCTGTTGAAGAAGGCAGAAAGATTTACGATAACGTAAGAAAGGTATTACAGTTCCAGTTATCAACAAACATGTCAGAAGTATTAGTAGTATTCGCTGCTTCTGCAATGGGTATTGAAGTATTGTCAGCTGCTCATCTGTTATGGGTCAACATGGTTACTGACAGTGCTCCAGGTTTGGCATTAGGCATGGAAAAAGCTGAAAGTGGAATCATGAAGCGTAAGCCTCGTAGTTCAGATGAATCAGTATTTGCCGGCGGTGCTGGTGTAGACATGGTTTTACAGGGCATATTCATGGCAGGCCTGATCTTAGCTTCATTCTTCATTGGTGACTACATGGAAAAGGGCTTCATCGATTTTGCCGACATTCAGGCCAACGGTTCAGCCGACGGTATGACAATGGCTTTCTTAACATGTAACTTCGTTGAAATGTTCCATGCCGTAAGCATGCGTACACAGCGTGGTGCATTATTAAAAATGAAAACCATGAACTGGTGGCTAATTGGAGCCTTAGCCTTAACCATCGTATTAACATGCGGTGTAATATATCTGCCGTTCTTTACAAATCTGTTTGGCTTTACAGCTGTCAGTTTCAAGGAATTTGCAGTTTCATTCGGACTTGCCTTCTTGGTAATTCCGGTACTCGAAATCGTAAAGTGGTGCTTCAGATTAGCCGCTAAAAATAAAAGAAAATAATACAACTAAGCCGTGATTGATATCACGGCTTTTTTAATCATTTTTTAATGATTCACGATCCATCAATGATATATAATTTAACTGGAGAACAGGTATGAGGCATTACGAGCAATTATCAAAGAAGCAACAGAAGATCATCCTCATTTCTTTCATATTGCTTTTTGCGGCCCTAATGTTTCTGATAAGCTACTTTGTCGGCAGACCCCTCATTCAATATGCCCAGCAGCCTGAACTATTCAAGCAGTGGATAGATTCCTATGGCATCTGGAGCAAGCTGCTCTATGTACTGATAGTTGCCTTGCAGGTAATAGTAGCCATCATACCGGGGGAACCGTTTGAAATTGCCGGTGGATACTGTTTCGAGTTTGTTGAAGGAACACTATTATGTTTAACCGGCATCATTCTGGGAAGTGTCATCATCTTTGCCTTTGTCAGAAAATACGGTCATTTCTTCATTGAAATATTCTTTAAGAAGGAAGATCTGGATAAGCTGGAATTCATTAAGGATCCTTCCAAACTGAACTTTCTCACCTTCCTGATCTTTGCGATTCCAGGTACGCCAAAGGATCTTCTGACCTATGCCGTTGGTCTTACGGACATGGACATTAAGACCTGGATCCTCATATCATTCTTTGCCCGCATTCCTTCAGTAATTACTTCTACATATGCGGGACACACCTTAGGTGAACAGAATTATAAAAGGACTGTAATGATCTTTGCGGCCACAATGGTCATAAGTATCATCGGTGTCCTCATTTACAATAAGCATTCAAAAAACAAACAAGAGGGTTAAACCTCTTGTTTTCATAATCCATCACTGAAGTTGGTGATCTTACGCGGCTCCTTTTCAAATAAGCCATACTTTTCTTCACCCAGTTTTAATGATCTCATTAAATGAATCATGTTTCTGGCCAGTACTCTCATTGACTGTAAGCCTTCCAGATCCTTTTCGACATCTTCCTTGGTATAGCCGAAAACGTTATTCCAGTAAACACCAGCGGCTATAGGCATTTCAGAAACCAGGAAGTACTGATTCAGCTGTTCAAAGGTAAAGGTATTACCGGAACGTCTGGCACTTACAACACTGGCACCAACCTTATAACGCTTATCAAAGGTATAACGGGTACTGTAGAATAATCTGTCTAAGAAGCTTACCATTGTGCCAGCCGCTGAACCCATGTAGACAGGAGAACCAATTACCAACCCGTCAGCCTCTTCAAATTTCCTGGCCACATCATTAACAATATCATTATCCAGGGCACATCTTTTCAGATACTTACACTGCTTACAGCCAACGCAGCCATGGATCATTAACTTGCCTACCTGGATCTTTTCGTATTCTACTCCCTCTTTTTCAAACACAGAGATCATTTCATCCAGGGCACGGTTAGTACACCCATCCACGTTTGGACTGCCATTAATCAGCAATACTTTCATTATTATTTCCTCCATTATTATTTGTATGTATATACTTATATTCTAAAACAATAATCATGGTTTTTAATAATGAAATGCATAAGAAAAGAGGTTTTCACCTCTTATTTCTTTATGCCGTATAATCTTGAATACTTATTCTTCAGATAACCGATGTAATAACGAGGATTGAAGTCTTCACCTGTTGCGATCTTTATCTGTTCAAGCGGTGTATTCAAACCGCCGTATTTATGAATGTGTTCCTTTAACCATTCCTTGATCTTGATGAATTCATTGTTTCTCATGCACTCATCAATGTTGATGTCTTTGCTCATGGCTCTGACAAACTGGGCTGCGTAGCCGCTTCCCAAGGCATATGTAGGGAAATAACCGAAGCTTCCACCTGACCAGTGAACATCCTGTAAAATGCCTTCTGAAGCCTTCTGAGGCCTTACACCGAGGTACTCTTCATACTTGTTGTTCCAGATATTCTCTAAATCATTAACATCGACCGTACCATCAAATATGCCTTTTTCAATTTCATATCTGATGAGGATATGCAATGGATAAGTCAGCTCATCTGCTTCCGTTCTGATGAGTGAACATTCAGTAGCGTTGGCGGCCTTGATGAAATCACTCTGACTGACGTCATTAAGCTGTTCAGGGAAAAGTTCCTTCATATATGGGAATAAGTTATCCCAGAATGAACTTCTTCTGGCCAGATAGTTTTCCATTAGGCGTGATTGCGATTCATGCATGCCGCTGCTCATGTTATCGAACAGATATGTTTCTGCCAGTTCATCAGATACCTGATAGTTATATGTTGCGTGACCTGCCTCATGTACTACTGAGAAGATTGAACTTAACAGATTGTTCTCATAGTAATGAGTCGTAATACGGTTGTCTCCCTTACTGATGGAATTGGTAAATGGGTGTTCAGTTTCAGAAATCAGACCGGCTTCCAAATCAAAGTTCATGTATTCAAGGATCTTGTTCATCATCTTGCGTTGAATTTCAGCCGGATAGTTACGGTAGACAAAGTCATTTCTGATCTTTTCCTTACCGCTTATTTCCTTGATGAGAGGAACCAGTTCCTTCTTGATGAGATCAAAGAACTCATCATACTTCTCAATGGTCATGCCCGGTTCATAGTCACCGAGATAGACATTGTAGCCTTCAACATCACTGTGACGGTATTCAAGCAGTTTCTTGCTCATTTCAATGATTCTTAAAAGATAAGGTTCAAACATCTTATAATCATCATTGTTCTTGGCCTTTTCCCAAGCCTGACTTGATTCAAGAGCCAGCTGACTGTATTCAACATACAGATCCTATGGCACATATCTGATGGCTTCCAGATCCTTTAGCTGCCATTTGATCGTTCTGGCCTGTTCAAAGCTCAGGTCTTCTCTTCTGCTTAACTCTTCCAGTAATTCGATGAATTCTGGAGCAGTCTGTAGGGAAAACATTTCACCGTAAAGATATGAAACTCTTGGGTTACGGTAAGCATCTCCCTTAACAGGTGCAATTGTCTCAGCATCAAATTCAACTGTGCTCAAAGCCAGTTTATAAGCTGAAATCTTAAACATTTCAGCTTCATACTTTTCCCATAATTCTCTTGTTTCCATGTTGTTATTTCTCCTCTGCCACCTTTGTCAGTACAGGAATGATCTGCAGTTTTCTGCTCATTACCTTTGGTAAGAACAGATACCCGTCAACATTAACTGCTTTATCTTCAAAGGCATAATCGACAATTGTAGCTTCTACCCCGCTTCTTAATACATATGATCCAGTGCCGTCAATTAATGAGAATACCATCATGCAGATGTCAAAACCATTGGCCTTGGCATACTGATCCAGATGCTTATTCATCTTATCTTTCAGGGCAATGATGTCTTCAAAATGAACGATGTTGATCTGACCTACTGCTACTCTGAGCTTGGCTATTTCAAACTTCTTAAGGTCATGATTCAGAATGGATTCAACACTCTTATTAGCCAGATTTGCTCCAGCACTTAAGATCTTCGGTCCTAGTTTTTCAATGTTCAAACCCGCGATCTTTGCCAGCATGTTGGCCTTTTCGATATCAGTCTGTGTGCATGTTACACTCTTGAAGTTAAGTGTATCGGAAATGATGGCGCAACATAGTAAGCCTGCCAGATCATCAGGAATCTCTACATTATTCTCTTCAAATATCTTGGTAATGATCGTTGCACAGCTTCCGGTCTGTTCCGTACGGAAGTATACCGGTGAGCTGGTCTTTATGCCGCCGATTCTGTGATGGTCAATGATTTCCAGAACATTGGCATTCTCAGCCCCATCAATACTCTGAGCAAATTCGTTATGGTCAACCATGATCAGATTACGGTTATTGTGCTGGAAGATGTGGAATCTTGATAACATGCCGATGACATGATCATTGGTGTCAATTATAGGATAACTACGGAATCTTGAACGGTTGATCTTAACCTTGACATCATCAATGTAGTCGTCATATCTGAATGTAGTTGTATTGGTTGTCATTAACATGCTGACAGGAATTGCCAGGTCGAGTTCTCTGTTTACATCATAAATGTCAAAGTCAGTCAGAAGAACCGTACACTGCTTTTCATGTGCCATTTTTATGATGTCTTCACCACAATCCTTGCCGACGATGATCATCATTCTGGCTCCTGCCTCAATGACTTCTCTTTCTCTTTCCGGGTTGTCAGAAACAACGACGATTCTGTCCTGACATTCCAGGTTATGATAGCTTGCTACATAAACCTTGCCGTTTGAAGTGTTGCCATAATCAACGACTATTTCCGCATTCAATGCTCTTACAATGTAGTCCAACGGTGTCTTGGCTAATAGAATGTGCTTGTAGTGACGGTCTAATATGGCCGGTTTACTGATATCTGATAAAGTAACAACACCAAGTAAGTGACGGTCCTTATCTGTTACCGCAATTACCTTCTTACTGTTGGCTATCATCAGATCAAGAACCTTTCTCAAGTCGTCTTCAGGCCTACATAAAACAACATCGTCAAAGTCGATGTCTCTTACACAGGTTCTGATGTCGTTAGCCAATGGTGGTGCGAATTCGTTAAATAAGTTCAGAATATATTCTGTTTCTGGATTTACTGCCCCCGCTCTTACTGCTATGGCATCATAGCCCATCTGCTGTTTGAAATAAGCATAGGCCATCGCTGAAATAATAGCATCCGAGTCAGGGTTCTTATGTCCTGTAACGTATATTGTTTTTCTTGCCATAGCGATACCTCTATATAAAAATTTTAACTCACAAACAGTAACTTAACAACTTAATATTTCCCCCTTGAAGGCAAAATAGTGCATTTAATAATTCATTAATTTATAATGTTTTTATAGGGATTACGAGGATTTTGAAAATGTCTAATAAAATAGCTATAATGTATGACTTTGACGAAACACTGTGTACTAAGAACATGCAGGAATATACACTTTTACCAAATCTTAATCTTGATCCTTCAGAGTTCTGGGGCTCAGTAGTAAAGCTTGCCAAGGACTCCAACATGGATCCAACACTGGCATACATGTATCTGATGTTAAAGGTTGCCAGGGAAAAGAACTATCCTATCAAACGTGAAGAATTCCAGAAACAGGGCAGAAGTATTGAATACTACCCTGGTGTGGAGGATTACTTCAAGAACATAAATGCCTATGGAAAAAGTGTCGGGGTAGAAATTCAGCATTTCATCATTTCATCAGGCACCAAGGAGATCATTGAAGGCTGTTCCATCTACAGGGAATTCAAGAAGGTATATGCCAGTGAATTCCATTATGATGAAAACGGCAACGCTGACTGGCCGGCATCAGCCATTAACTATACCGGCAAGACCCAGTTCCTGTTCAGAATAAACAAGAATGCTCTTGAAATCTATGACAGTAACAAGGTAAATACCAACATTGCCCCAAATGAAAGAGACATTCCATTTAACCACATGATCTATTTGGGAGATGGAATGACAGATGTGCCATGCATGAGACTTGTAAAGGCAAACGGCGGTTATTCCATTGGCGTATATTTCAGGGAAAAGAAGTCAACCGTAAGAAGACTTCTTGAAGAAGACAGAGTAAACTTTGCCTTACAGGCTGACTACCGTGAAGGCAGTGAACTTATCAATACATTACATAACATCATCGATAAGATCGTAGCAGAAGACAAGATAACATATTACAATAACAAGCTGCTGGACTAGGAGAAAAATGAAAATTGGAGACATGTTACTGGCTTTTTTCCTTATCATAGTTGCTCTGGTCATTAATAACCCAGAAGGCTTTACTTTGGAAAATGTCATTGCCTTTGGCATAGTTGCCGGTATCGTGTCCGTCATAGCCATCGTAGTAATCAGAGACTATACCCCTTTGTTAAAGCTGAGGAAAGCTGAATCTGAGTACGCTGAAACATTGGATGATGACAAGATGTTCAAGGCCATTCAGGAATTCAAGCAGACAAACAAACTGCTATCCTACCAATACCGTGCATACATGATGGAAGCCCAACTGAACCTTTATAAGGCAGCGTTCACCGATGCCTTAGATTGCTTATTGTATTGCGATAAGAAGGACATGGATTCATCATACAAACTGCATTTTTTGATCTTAAAGGCTAGAATAATGTCCTTCATGGACATCATTAATGACAATAAGGACATCTTCAAGCAGATCGCTGATTCTTCCAGTAACATGACCTTAGCTGACCGCTTCGGTTACCTGTTAACCAGAGGTTACGCAGAAGCTAAAGAACACGACTATGAAGCAGCCAAAAAGAAGCTGGCCATCATGAACAAGATCATGGAAGACAGCTCATATAAATCTGTTATCTTACAAAATGAAATAAGATGGCTCGACAGTGTCATCAAGGTACTGGAATCACAGGATCCAATTGTATACAACCAGCGATATACGCTTTTAAAAACCATGAACTGCAAGCCATACATAATGAATAACTTCCAGAAGCTTAAACCAATAGAAAACAAACCTGAAATCACTGCCTGATTTCAGGTTTTTATTTATTTGATCTTTATCGCCAACATCGTTATGTCATCAAACTGTTCATAGCCGGCAACGAATTTTTCAACATCCTTATTTACTGCGTTTATGATGTCATCAGGACTGCCATCACTGGCTTTATTCAGGCACTTTAGAAGTCTTTCTTCACCAAACAGTTCATTATTCTTATCTGATGCCTCACTTACCCCATCAGTGTACAGATAGATCACATCACCCTGACTAAGCTGAATGGTGTTCTCGTTATAAGCAGTTCCTTCCATTCCCGCTAAGATAAAGCTCTTCTTAAAACTCATGTATTCTGCCTTGCCGTCATGAACCATTATTGGTGGGTTATGACCGGCACTGACATATTTAAGTGACATGTCATCAAGGTCCAGCATGCCGATCCATGATGTAACGAACATGCCCGCTTCATTGTTTGTACAGAGGCTTTCATTTGCCCTTTCCAAAGCTTCAGGCAGGCTTCTGAAATCTCTTAAGCTGTTCTGTAAGGACATCTTGGCAGTTGACATGAATAAGGCGGCCGGGATTCCCTTACCGGAAACATCGGCGATCAGAAACGCAAATCTGTGGTGACCAACAAAGAAGAAGTCATAGAAATCTCCCCCTACCTTCTTGGCCGGTTCCATGTATGCCGCAATGTCAAACTTATAATCGGCGTGCTTACTAGGATATTCTTCATTGATTGGCGGTAATAATGACCTCTGAATGGTCTTGGCAGTCTCAAGCTCAGCGTCAACTCTGCCGCTTTCAGCGACCATTTTCTTCTGCTGGTCAATGAAGTACAGTACAGCGATCATAATGGAGAAGCCCAGGGCATTTACCAGTATGAACGGTATGGCAATTGTCGTAACGATGTCCAGGGCCGTATCAAAAGGCTGAACAATTAGCAGAACCATCAAAAGATGGAACATTTCTAATGATGCGCCAAGCCAGAACGCTTTCCAGACCTGTATTTTCTCTCCTTTTCTGTTTTCAAAATAAAAGCCACTGAAAAAGCCGATCAGACAGGTTGCAGCGATACAGGCTGTAGCTGTAATGCCGCCCATGAAATAACGGTGGATCCCACATATGATACCGGCTATTATTCCTCCGAAAGGGCCGGCAATATAGCCGGCTATCATTGGGCCGGTATCACGTACCGTAATCATGGCTCCATTGTATTCTATGCCTGTGAGATTAGCGTAAATGCCAAACAAACCACCCACTATTCCGGTAACGACATACTGTTGCCAGGTGCTTTTGGCCCCTATTCTCTTATAGAGCTGACTACCGCTTAATATTTCCGTAATTACCAGTATTATTGCTAATGTACCGATAAGATCTGTGAATATCTCAGTCATAATAATCTCCTATTATGTATGATAATATGTGCTGTTAAATAAACATTATCATTAATTATCCATATATTCAAGAATTTAACAAGCAAGCCCGCTCATGAAAAAACTACTGTGTGACAGTAGTTTAATACAATACCCTTTCCTTTACCTGCCTGCACAGTTCTGCAGAGCCAAGCACTTCAATTAGCTTAAAGCCAAACTCTATTGAAGCAGCCATTGCCCTGGCTGTGATGAGCTTACCGTCAGTAACAACGTACTGATCAACATATTCACCACCAAAATCCTCATTCATTGGCGTAAAGCAGGTATATTTCTTATTCTTTAATAATCCCAGTCTTCCTAAGATAGTTGGTGCAGCACATATAGCCGCAACATACTTGCCATCATCAGTAAACTTCTTAATGTATTCAATGACTCTTTCATCAGCTTCCAATAACTTATGACCCTTGCCACCCGGCAACATCAGACACTGGTATTCATCATAGTCAACATCACTTAATAACTTATCCGCAATCACTCTGGTCCCGTGTGATCCAGTGACATTCAGGTCATTAAGAGCACATAAGTCAACTTCAAGGCCTGCTCTTCTCATCATCGCTACAGGAGCCAAGGCTTCTACATCTTCAAAGCCATCGGCTAAGACACACAGTACTTTCATATTACTTAAACGTTACCTTTCCAGCGTAGTCGAGGAATGAGTTTTCCATCTTTTCGCGGTCCTTTGCGAAACATACGAAGTTAACAATATAGAACTTGTCATTGTTCTCATAGTTGGCGATCATGTAGTAGTATTCATCTTCTTCAACCTTGGCAACATATGAGAATACCTCACAATTGCTTAGGGTCTTTCTTAAGATGACTTCATCGCCACCTATTACCTGTTCGGTAAATCCTTCAAGATCAAGATCCTCCCAGCCATATCCCTTAAGTTCTTCCTTGGTAATTGAAGAAACATAAACGATGAGATCATCATTATTCAGAGTATATTCAAAATCACCGTCACTGGTTGTTTCCTTGACATCAGACGGCAGTTGCAGAACTATGTCACCATTGGTATATTCCTTTAATTCCACTGTCTTATTTCCAGCACAACCCACTAATGACACTAACATTAAAAGGCTACACAACATGATCATTATCTTCTTCATTATCTTTCCTCCAGCTTCATGTAATCATTGTACTCTTTTATTAGCGCTATTTCCACTTCAGCAGTCATGATACCGGTCATATGCTTGAATATTTCCTGCTTTGTCGGTATAATGATTTAGCGAAAGAAATCCGGATGTGGTGGAATTGGCAGACACGTATGATTTAGGCTCATATGCGCGAGCGTGCAGGTTCAAGTCCTGTCATCCGGACCATAGCTAAGAAAAGCACAGAGTGATCTGTGCTTTTACTTTCTTATGAACTTTTCATCTGCCTCATTATTGGTGAAATCCGTATATCTTTCAACCGTCATGTTCAGATCGTATTTCTCTCTTAAGGTCATGATACTCTTCATCATTTCAGAAGCATGATGTTTGTCAATGGCTTCCTGATTTTCCCAGCTGTCTATTAACAGAACTGTTTCAGGGTCATCAACTGACTGATAATACTCATAGCGGATGTTCCCTTTTTCATTTCTGATCTTTTCAACAGTTCCTGATTCTATCATTTCCTTAGCAAACTTCATGGCGCTGCCATCCTTGCCCGTATAACGTAAGTTTACAGTAATTGGCATGATTATCTCTCCCCCAACAAATCAAGCACCTGACTTATTTTAGTGATTCTGGTAACAGGTGTGTTGCACGCTCTTATTGGGTCATGCCAGATCCAAACAGCCTTCATGCCGGCATTATAAGCGCCATAGACATCATTTGAATAGGTATCACCAATGTACATGCACTCTTCAGGCTTCAAGCCTAACTTATCACTGGCGGCCAGAAAGATCCTCTTATCCGGCTTTTCAAAGCCAACGTCCTGTGAAACCATGATCAGCTCAAAATACTTTTCAATACCCGTTAATCTGATCTTATTCCATTGAGAATAATGAGTGCCGTTGGTAATTATGCCAAGACGGTACCTGCCCTTTAATGCTTCCAATGTTTCCAGGGTATCGTCAGAAAGACAGGTATGTCTGCTCATGTTCAGATTCCACCATTGCTTATAGTCTATGTCCGGCATCTTGATACCATACTTGTTGGCAACAAACTGAGCCGCATAACCAAAGCCGGCATTACCAAACTGGTGGGCAGTACATAAGTCCTGCTTGATTGCTTCTATGAAAGCCTCGTCAGTTAACTCAGGCATTTCTTCTCTTATGAAGTCACCGTATGCATCATAGGCATACTGCTGACGGTTACCTAAAGTATCATCAAAATCAAATAAGACAGCTTTAATGTTTTTCATAGTTCTCCTATCCCAGGGCTACATCGAGTATCATCATTAATACGAAGCCAACTGCTACTCCTATTGTAGCATAATCTGAGTGTTTTCCTTCCTGTGCATCAGGAATTAATTCCTCTACAACGACATAAATCATTGCGCCAGCCGCAAAGGCCAGGATATATGGCAGTAATGAATCAATTAAGCCCGTCATTAAGATCGTTAATAATGCGCCTATCGGTTCTACTATTCCCGATAAGGTTCCGTATAAGAATGACTTGCCCTTGCCGCCACCGGCTGCTGCAAGCGGCATGGATATTACCGCACCTTCTGGAATGTTATGTAAGGTAACAGCCAGGATCATCATTGTCTTTTTCTGCAAGGCAGCCTTGAAGCCCTCCGGTTTTTCATCCTGCACGTGTAAGTGAGGAATTATCTTGTCTAATACCAACAGAAAGATGATACCGGTCATGAAACCAATGCTGGCAGGCAGCCAGCCAATTTTGCCCTGCTCTTGCGCCATTTCAATTGAAGGAATAAGTAAAGACCAGACAGATGCCGCAATCATTACCCCGCTGGCAAAGCCAAGCAATACCTTTTCTACAGCCGGTTTCAGTTCATTCTTTAATAAAAATACAAATCCCGAGCCTAATGTTGTTCCCAGAAATGGGATCATCAAGCCTAGATATAACAACATTTTTTCACTCATTGCAATACCTCCATGATAGAGTATAATTATATTAGCATATGCTAACTTGAGGTTCAAATGATTAAATCCACATTAAATATTGAGGGCATGGCCTGCAACATGTGTGAAGCTCACATTCAGGATGCCATCAGAAGAAACTTTAACATAAAAAGCGTAAAGGCCAACCATAAGAAAGCCATTGCGGAAGTCATATCAGAAAATGAACTTGATGAAAACAAGCTTAAGGAAGTAATTGATGCCACCGGCTATGAGTATAAGGGCATGAAAAAAGAGCCTTACGAAAAGAAAGGACTCTTCTCATTATTTGATTAAAAGAAAAAAGCACTCAGGTGCTTTTTACATTCCAAAATCGTTATTGTAGCTTACCAGGTTAATGTTCTTGACGCCTTCTACAGCCTGAATATTGCTCATTAAGCCATCAGTTGTCTTGCCGTATTCAATTTCGTAGGTTGCTTCAATGATTCTCTGGTCACTTAATGACTTGCTCTTTAACTTCTTGCTCTTGATGGCGCCTAAGGCTGTCTGTACTGCTTCTTCAGCAACGTCGTGATATCTGATAACCAATAGATACTGTGACTTGGCCTTACTGCCAACCAGATAGAATGCGTAATAGGCAATGCCTAATAATAATGAACCAACAATGGAAATGACATATAAGCCAGCACCTGACATGATACCGGCAGTGATTGCCCAGAACATGAAGGCTGTATCAACAGGTTCCTTGATGGCTGTTCTGAAACGGACGATTGACAATGCACCAACCATGCCAAGAGAAAGAGACAGGTTGGAATTAATTGTTCTTATGATCATTGCGGTTACCATTGCCAGTAACATGATGCATAAGGTCATTGTTCTGTTATAAACGATACCTGAGAATGTCTTGCGGTAAACGAATATGATGAACAGTGATACAGCGAACGCAACTAACAAAGATGTGATTATCATAGTTACCGTAACCGGTCCATTGAACTGTTCTAATAATAAATTCATGATAGATTCCATATTTAGCTCTCCTTCTACTTAATACTGCGGCATAAAGCAAACTTGCTGACCGCCTGTCTTACCATCGGCACTGAATTTAATATGCTTAATATGTGTGCCGGAATAAACTCATTGCACTTAACTTCCAATACCTGCTGACCGTCATCCAATACATCATAGGTCATCATGTTTTCATCAAACAGACTGACATTGTAACGGCCGCTTCTGATCTCGCTGTCAAAAGTTATTCTGACATCACTGACCGGATAGACAAACGCCAGTCTCTTGTAATCTACTATTACACTTGGTCTTAAATTCTTAACAGTTGCTTCAGCAAGGAAGCGGTTTAAGAAGTCGTTATTGGTTTTAATTGCCCCATACTTGCCATCAAGAATGGCTTCAATCAATTCCCTCTTTAACGTGCAGTCTTCCTTGTAAGTCATGTTTTCATCCTTATGCTTACATTCAAGTTTGATCACACTGTCGTCACCGTTATAGTATCTTATTCTGTACTTGCTGCGGTATTCTACCCCATCCAGTTTATCGAAATATGCATTGGAATAAATGTCATCAAAGTACAGACTTCTTATCTTGTATGAATATTCCTTGCCTACAGAATGTTCATCAAGATCCATTACCTGTTTCAACTGATTTTTAAGTAACTCTGCTACCTGATCAGATATTACAAACTTCAGTTCATATCTGTATTCTACATCTCTTACCATAAGTCACCAAACAATTCCGTCATTCTGGCATCGCTTAAGCCAAAGAAGCTTTTGGTAGAGGCTAACAGATAGTAAGTTCTTCTGCTGGCATAGCCACGAAGATCTTCAACATTGCTTTCCCACCAGTCAACAGTCAGGCCCCATTCAGCCTGGTTACGCGGCATTTCAGGCAGTAGTTTGTCGTGTAACATGTTTATCGTATTTACAACATTCTCTTCATTGAAAATGTTCTTAACAAGGTATGACAGTCTTTCAAGCCACATTTCACAGAATTTGTCACTCTGGAATACAGCTCTCAATATATCATTTTCAAAGGTTGCCCCATCTCCTATACCTTCCCAGTTAACCAGATAATTAGTATAGTAATTCATTCTTGAATTATACCAGGCATAGTCAGAATCATATAGTATCCAGCGCCATCTGCCTTCATTGTATTCATCGGAAGACCAGAATCGGCAGTTAACAATGTCGTTATTTGTCGTATAGGATACGGCGATCCAGTAATCGATGAAGTTATCAATGTCGATCATTGTACACAGTTCATCAAAGTTAGCTTCATTTGCCAGATTATGGGTATTACAGAAGTATCTTACCTGCTGGTAACCGTCATAACTGCCACTGGTAACGTCATAGTCAATTCTGACGATGTTGATTCCATCTTTGTTAATGTGGAAGTTCTCACTGAACATTGCCGGATTTATCTTTTCTCTGATGTTGTACAGTCCCCAGTATTCACCGTTTATGTATACGACACAGATCTTATAGTCCTGTACGTCAATATTTGTCTTGCCGTCAACTAATTCCGTTGTCAGAATGTCTCTAATGTAGGCAACATCCCAGTCATTGGAACCGGTTCTTAAGACAAGAGATTCATAAACACTGTTGTCTCTTTTATCAAATAAAGGATATTCAAGACGTCCGGCACCATATTCATCCTTGAATCTTAAGGCATATGACTTCTTGGCATGTGATCTTGTATTACCGCCGAAACAAGCCATGGAACATGGAATGGAGAAGGAATTATCTTCTTCATATAACTCGGCATAAGCCGGTACTTCCAGGCCAATGACATCGGCATTGTTATTGATGTAACGGAAGTCTGAATAATCAAGTGAAACAGACATTACCGGAACGGTGTGATTTTCATTAATGATATATGAGGCACAACCCATTGTACTGGTAACTGAGCCGCTCTGATATGCCTTTGCCTTTACAACTGAAGTGCTGCTTAAGGTAATTGGTTCAGAATAAACAGGATCATAGGTTGTAGGCATTGAACCGTCTGTAGTGTAATGGATCTCTCCCTCACCAAGTATTTCAACGGTAATGCTTTCTACATCATTATAAACACCTGCTTTAACTGAAAAGGCAGGTGTGCTTGTTACTGATCTGTTTCCTGATTCATTGTCACTCCATGGTGATGGCGATGACATGTAGAAGAAGCCGTTTTCACTGCCTCGGCCATAACTGTACCCATACGGTATGTTGGCAAAGAACATTGAATCGATTATCGTGCCATTCTTATATAAGTATATTGAATCAGCCTGTCCAAGTTTGAAGTCGGTATGCTTATAACTCTGGTTTGACAGGTTAACGTTACCTGAACACATGATGATGTAATACTCACCGCTTGCCAGTTCTACATCAGGCAATGTGAATGTATTTGCCCCATTCGCATTCTTGCCAACTGAATACTGTGACAGATTTATGGTTTCAGAAGAATTGTTTCTGAATTCGATCCAGTCATAGTACTCGGTACCGTTTTGTACCATGTAGCTGTCATTCTGATTCATGATCTCATTGATGACCAGGTCATTTGGCGTACTCATGAACTTCTGCTGGAACTGGTTAATGCCATCAACGGTATTCTGATAGCCAGGAGAAACTGCACAGTCCTGAGAATATGAACCGTCATCGTTTCTGATCATGGCCATGCCGTTTGGTAAGTTTTCATAAGAAATTTCCTGAATGATCTTACCCTGCTTGCTTAATATGATCGTTCCGTTCTTACTTACGAAATTAAAGCCGATGTATTTATCATTCTTTACCTTGCCCGTATAGAAAGAATATACTTCTCCAGCAGCCAGCTGAATCTTATCCAAAGTATACTGGAAAGGTACTTCAATACTGTCACTGATGCAGTATTCATTCAGATTAACGACATGATCTGAAACATTCTTGAATTCAATGAAGCCATCAAAGCTTCCTTCTTCACTTCTGAAGTTACCTTCATTACGAACAAGCAATTCATTTACGACAATGTCTGAACTTCCTTCAGCCAGAAGTGAATCATGGTATTTCTGTAAGCCGGCTTCGTTATTGCCATAACCAGGAGTACCATATTCGCTGACAAACCAATTGCCGTCCTTGTCACGCATCATGGCGTTGTTCTTGCTTAAAGCTACAGTATCAACAGCGTCAATTACCTTACTGCTTGAGTTAACAATCATAACGGTTTCCTGACCCTTTGAACTTAACTTGAAAGGGGCATTTAAACCGGCTTCCAGTTTTCCCGTCAAGGCAACAACCAGGTACTGACCCGGTTCAATGCTTGTATTGCTGAAAGCCCACTTAATTGTGTTTACCTTATCTGAAAGGCCATAACCATCTAACTTAATGGTCTTGCCTGTACCGTTATATATTTCGACGTAGTCAGTTGCTTCATTGTTGCTGTTGACATATACGCCATCGTTATTGCTCATGATTTCAGAAATGACCAGTTCATGAATGTTATTCTCTTCATCAGCAGGTAATGGCATCGGGTTTACGGCTGATTCACTTTGCTTTGCCAGGAAACTTACAGCTGTAAGTGCCACAATGAAAACAAGCACTACTGCGATAAATAAGAAATCAGGTTTTTTTCTGTTAACTGTTGCACTTTTCATAAAAATTACCAGTAAAATAATAACACATTACAAACAACAATAACAAATAATTATTCGCTTCTTAACGCTGTTACCGGATCACACTTCATGGCCATTCTTGAAGGTATCAGTCCTGCCAGCATTGTCAGTACTACACTTATGATGACTAATCTGATGCCGGTGTTCCAAGGCAAATATGCCGTCAA
>JAFUCG010000025.1 GCA_017459795.1 Erysipelotrichaceae bacterium
GTCATCTGTAAGCTTTCTTTCCGGATCTGCATTGGTGAGTAACAGATTCTTTAATGAGAATCTGATGTTGGAATCAAAGGTGATTCTCAGATCGTTGTCATTTTTGCCAGCCCATGAATCTCTTGAATAGGCAATCAGAACCTTTGGGTTTAACTGCTTGCCGGTGTTCTTCAGATAATCGATTTCCTTCATTATCTGAGTATCACAAGGCATCTTGTCGAAGAGAATGTAATTGGTTGATTCTCTGTATGTCATGTCCTGTCTTCTCTTGTAGGTGACACCGTTGTATTTCTTCTTGATCTCCATGAATACTGAGGTGTTGTCATCCTTTATTCCATAACTGCGTAATCTTAGTTTTTCCTTGTATGCAGGCTTTTCCAAAGATGTACGTATGAGTTTATAATCGTCTGTATCGAAGTAGATACTTGTTATTTCGCTGTGTGGGAACATGTCTGGAATAAGTCTGTCTTGTATTCTTTTCATGATCTCAACATACTGAGCTTTGGTTAAGATGTATTTTGATTCAACTCTTTCGAATATTTCCTGATAATCCATCGTCCGTTCCTCCTTTAACTGGCTATATGATACAAAGCGAATCTATAGTTTAAATGTTTTAAATGTGAATGTTCTGAAAATAATTGTGAAGGTTTTGTGAATTGACAATCTATTGCAAAGAAAAGGGGATATTGTTAAAATTTTCTTATATAAATGGAGGAAATATAATATGAAAGCTTGGGAGAGGTCTAAGAAACTGCTCTATGAAGGCGTCCCTGTTCACTTGGAAGATGATAATGAAACCATCTGGGAAGAACAGGCTGACGGTCCTGAAAAACTTTTTGACATGCTGAATAAGATTCACTGGCATTCCAATGTTCCTGGCTCACAGGCTGAAGAATCAATCTGTACAGCTGCCATTCAGGCAACAGAGAATAAGGGCATGATCGTTGATAATACTGATGAGTTATTGGAAAGAGGCTTCAAAGCCTATGACAATAATCAGATGGCTGAACTTCTGAAGGCGACTACGGCCGTATTTGAAGCCTGCATGAATGCCCGTAAGGATGAGAATTCACCATACTGGAATCAGAAATTCTATGACAGTTTTGAAGAATATGAAAAGGCTGTTAAGTTCCCTCAAAAGGTTGAAGTTGACATGGGTGATGAACTTGTCAGAAAAGAGCATGCCGGCTGGCTCTGTCAGATAATCGGTGGGGCATTTGGTACCTGCATTGAAGGTTATGTTACTGACAACATTTATAAGAAATACGGTATTGTAGACAGATACATCAGAAAGCCAAATACATATAATGATGACATTACTTATGAACTGGCCTTGTTACTGGCTTATGATGAATTCGGCAAGGAGACCACCAGCAAGGACATTGCTCATGAATGGCTGGCCAGGGTACCTACCGGCTGGTCTGCAGAAGACTGTGCATTGACTAATTTAAGAGCCGGTATTTTGCCACCGGAAAGCGGCAGATTCAACAACCCATTCAATGAATGGATCGGTGCTCAGATGAGAGGGGCAATATGTGGTCAGTTATATCCTGGTAATCCATACATGGCTGCCAAGTGTGCCTGGCAGGATGCTGAAATTTCACACGCCAGAAACGGTATCTTAGGTGAAGTTTTCAATGCCGTAATGACTTCGATGGCATTTTATGAAACTGACATCAGAAAGATCGTCAAGGACGCTGTAGAACTTATGCCGGCCGACAGTGAATATGGTCAGGTCGTAAGATTTGCCCTTGAACAGTGCGAAAACAATGATGATTACTTAAAGGCATGGAGACCATGTGAAAGCAAGTATGATCATTATAACTGGATCCACGCTTATCCAAATGCCTGTGCTGAAATCGTTGCTCTATGGTATGGCGAAGGGGACTTCACCAAGACATTATCGATCTGCGGCATGTGCGGTCAGGATGTTGACTGTAACGCTGCTCAGCTGATCACCGTAGTCGGCATCATAAAGGGCATTGACTTCATTCCTGAATACTGGGTAAAACCAATAGGTGATAATCTCGATACTTATTGCAGGGAATTGAAGAAAATGAAAATTTCAGAACTGGCTAAATGGACGGCTGAGGTAGCCAGGAAGTTGGTATAGTAACTATTTAAACCATTATTGTAATCGGTTTCAAAATAGTTTATTATAATGTTAGAGTTTTTTTATAAACAAATGGAGGGAAAAATGAAAAAACTATTACAGATTTTATTAGTTGCTGCTATGGCAATTACTCTCTTCGGATGTTCTGGTGGTGGCGGTGGAAACACACCTTCAGGCGAAAAGAGTGCTAAGGAACAGGCCCAGGAAGCTGGCAAGATCACTGTTGCTTACGTTGTTAACGGTACATTAGGTGACAAGTCATTCTTCGACTCTGGTAACGAAGGTATCCAGAAGATCAATAAGGACTTTGGCGACAAGGTTTATGGCGAAGTTATCGAGTTAACATACGATACAGCTACATGGAATACAGGTCTTGAACAGGTATTCAGAGATGGTTGGGATATCATCATTACTGGTACATATGATATGAAGGAATACATCATTCCATTAATTGAAGAATTCCCAGACCAGAAGATTTGGTTCTATGATGAAGAATGGAACTTTGACCAGGCTGATGGTTGGCAGTACTGCCCAGCTCCAAATCTGTATGCAATGTTATTTGCTCAGAATGAAGGCTCATTCGCAGTTGGTGCTATCGCTGGTTTAGTTACAAAGACAAACAAGGTTGCATTCATGGGTGGTATGGACAATACTGTTCTTGATGACTTCTATGTTGGTTTCGCTAACGGTGCTCAGTACGTTAACCCACAGGCAGACGTTAACCTTTCTTGGATGAACTCATTCAACGATTCATCAGCAGGTAAGGACGTTGCTACAGGTTTATACGAAGCTGGTTATGACGTAGTATTCGCATGTGGCGGCCAGGCTGGCTTAGGCGGATTCGACGCTGTTATCACAAAGCCAGAAGGCAACTGGATCATCGGTGTTGATGGTGACCAGGGCGCTTACTTCGCTTCTTTAGGAACTGATGAAGGTGACCAGAAGGCTGCTAGAACAATCACTTCTATGAAGAAGAACGTTAACGAAGGCTTCTATGATGCTATGCAGAAGCATTTAGCTGGAACATTGGAATACGGCCAGAATAAGAAGTTAGGTTTAGACGGTGGCTTCGTTTCATTCGCAGTTACTGATACAACTAACAAGGTATTAACAGCTGATCAGATTGCTCAGGTTAATACAATCGTTGAAGACATCATTTCTGGTAAGATCGATCCACAGTCTGCATTCGGTCAGGCTGATGGCTGGTTCTACAACGAATTCGTACCAGCTCATGACAGCACAAAGAGATAAGAGCTAAATAGACTAAAATTTGTACTTTAGCCTCTGATGCCTGGAGTTTCAGAGGCTTATGTTTTATAAGTAGAAAGGGAAATAAATATGGATAACTATCTTGTCATGAAAGACATCACCAGGGTTTATGACAACGGTATTATCGCCAATGATAAGGTTAACTTCTCTGCCCGTAAAGGTGAGATTCATGCCATCTGCGGTGAAAACGGTGCCGGCAAAACGACCCTGATGAAAATGTTATTCGGTATTGAACAACCAGATGAGGGCCAGATCATAATTAAAGGCGAACCTGTAAGTCTGACTTCTCCTACTAAGGCAATTGAAGTAGGTATCGGTATGGTGCATCAGCACTTCATGCTCGTACCATCACTGACAGTTGCTGAAAATGTCATTCTTGGTGTTGAACCAACCAAAGGACTTCAGTTTGACATGGCTAAGGCCATTCAGATGACTGAAGAATGTTGCGAAAAATATGGCTTCGACATTGATCCAAGAGCTAAGGTAATGGACATTACGGTAGGTGTAAAACAGAAGGTAGAAATCGTCAAAGCTCTTGTTAAAGGATGTGAAATACTGATCCTTGACGAACCAACTGCCGTTTTAACTCCACAGGAAACTGCAGAACTGTTCGTTCAGTTAAAACAGTTGAGAGAAAATGGACATACGATCATCTTCATTTCTCATAAGCTGAATGAAGTTAAGGAACTCTGTGACCGTGTTACAGTTATCAGAAAGGGCCGTACAATCGCTACTTTCGATACCAAGGACGTTACAGAGGCAGACATCTCCAGAGCAATGGTTGGTGTCGATGTTCAGCTAGAAGTTGACAAAGCTGAAGCTCAGCCAAAGGAAAATGTTTTGGTTGTCAAAGACTTAGGCATCTACAATGAAATCGGTAAGAAAGTTGTTAAGAATATTTCCTTCTCAGTCAGAGAAGGTGAAATCGTCGGTATAGCTGGTGTAGAAGGTAATGGTCAGAGAGAACTTATCGATGCCATTACAGGCTTACACAGCTATGCAGAAGGTAATATCAAACTTCTTGGAAAGGAAGTGAAGGATTTATCAATCAAACAGTTACGTCAGGAAGGCTTAGTACACGTTCCTGAAGACAGAATGACATTAGGTATTGCCGGTGCCATGAGCATTAAGGAAAACATGGTAGCTGACAAAATGGATAATCCTGAATTTGCCGGTAAGGTATTCATCAAACCAAAGGCAATCAAGGAACAGACTGATAAGTGGATCCAGGAATACCTGGTATTATGTAAGAACGGCGAACAGAACATCAACGGCTTGTCTGGTGGTAACATTCAGAAGGTTGTTGTTGCCAGAGAATTTACAAGCTATAACAAGCTCGTTGTTCTTGACCAGCCAACTCGTGGTATCGACGTAGGTGCTGCTGAATTCATCCGTCGTAGA
>JAFUCG010000026.1 GCA_017459795.1 Erysipelotrichaceae bacterium
AGCACAGAGATTCAATAACAGATATTCAGAAACATTTGTCGTACCTGAACCATTAGTTGCCAAGGTTGGAGCAAGAATCATGTCATTATCTGATCCTACCAAGAAGATGAGCAAGTCAGATGAAACCAACAAGGGTTGCATCTACCTGCTTGATGATGTAAACGCAGCTAAAAAGAAGATCATGAGTGCCGTTACCGATAACTATGCTCATGTTAACTACGACAAGGAAAACCAGCCTGGTGTTTCCAACCTATTGGAAATCATGAGTTCCCTTTCTGGCGAACCAATTGATGATATCGTCGCCAGATATGAAGGCAAAGGCTATGGTGAATTCAAGAAGGAAGTTGCCGAAGTTGTCGGTAATGAACTCACCAAGATCCAAGCCCGTTATAACGAAATCATGAAATCAGGTCAGATTGAACAGATTCTTAAGGAAGGTGCTGAAAAGGCACATCACATGGCCTTCAGAAAACTTAAGAAAGTTCAGAAGAAAATGGGTATCGATATTTTCTAGAAGTCAGATAACTGACTTCTTTTTTTACTCATCCACACACAAAAAAGCGAAGATTATGATACAATCCCACTAAAGTAGACACGAGAAAAAATTAAATCTCGCCAATCTATGAAAGGTGGGATTTTAATATGGGAAGAAAACAAAAGTATAGTGCTGAACAAAAAGTCCAAGCATGTGAAGATAAGTAAGCTGGATAGCTATATCTATAATCTGACCAAGCAGTTCAGAGAAAGAGATCTGAAACTGCTTGAAGAAAAGAATTTGAAGACTAATCGTGAATATAAATCCATTAAAACTTCCAAGGAAGTCTACATACTGTCAAAGTTCAAATGGGTATTATTAGAAAAACAGTCTGATATAGATTACTCCACTGAAAGAAAATGGTGCCCATTTCTTACTGAATATCTTGATACTTTTCAAAAGGAAAAAATGTTTCTTGATCTGGATCCTCATTTCCTGCGTCTGCGAGAATTGAAAGAGATGTATCATACCTTTGATAATGACTCTAAACAAAATCCTGAATACGCTGGACCTAAACTGGACGAACTCATCAAGTATTATCAGAATTGTGATCAACAGATATTCAGAGAGTTCGCCATTTTGCTTAATAAGTATCGAAACGAAATAATACTCTCTTATACGTTTGTCGATATTATTGATAAAAATGGTGAAACTGTTCACAGGCGTCTATCCAATGCCTTTATTGAATCTTTTAATAGAAAACCTAAAGACCTTAAACGCGCTGCTTATGGACTATCCAATTTCCAGTATGCTCGTAATAGGATTCTATGGTCCACCAGAAATGCTCCTGCCATGCTTGCTAAGCCTCGTGATATTAAAGAATTTAAAGTCACCACTGGTAAAAAGCGTGGACACTACAAGAAGAAATGTTCTCCTGGTTAAGTCGATTTACCCACCTAAAAACGTCATATGGCGTTATACCATATGACGTTATTTTCGTTAGACCACCAACTTGCCCACCAACTTCAAATTTGGTTGACCACCAAGTTGACCCCCAACTTTAAGGCCTATACCCCCAATTTATTTGGAGAACCGATATTATTCTCCGCTTAGTTATTAGTTCAGTCTAATCAGTTATCCGATTATTCTTCGTCCTCTTTCTTCTTCTTGGCTGTTACATAGGCTGCTCCAGCTACTCCTGTTGCTGACACGCCAAGTAATGTTAACCATAATGTTAAGTTACTGTTGTCGCCAGTCTCAGGTGACTTGATCGTGTTAGTGATCGTTGTCTTGTTTTCGCTCTGGGCTGTTGTTGCCTTGTATCCTTCTGGTACCTTGTCTTCCTTTACAGTGTACTTGATTTCCTTATAGTCTTTATCACTGTATGGCTGATCTTCCCAGGTGTACTTCCAACCATTTTCTGCGTTCAGCTTGACTGTCTCTACGGCTTCGTTGTTTGCGTATAATGTTACTTCAAGTTCTGCTGGTCTCTTCTTTTCAGAATCATTGTTATCCAACCAGATCTTTTCTACTTCTACATCTACATACTTTCTGTATTCGTTTTCGAATTCAAATACGTATGCTTTCTGTGCTTCGTGATCTACTTCTTCACCGTTGACCGTTAACTTGCATGTCAGCTGTCTGCTTGTTTCTGTATCTTCAGTTCCGATGACGAATTCAAGCTCGTATTCTTCTCCAGAATATGTGTAGCCTTCCTTTCCTTCATCTACTTCACTGATCAGGTACTTGTATGTGCCTGGCTTTGTCAGATACATTGTGCCGAATTCGAATTCTTCTCCTGCCTTCAAGGTGATCGTCTTTTCGCCGCTCTCGCCGCCCTTCGGCATTGGTGCGCCTTCTGTTAAGGCTTCCATCTTGAATGTGAATGTATCACTTGTGTCTGCGCCTTCATCTCCGACCAATACTTTCTTGACTGGTGGATCGTATTCGACTGGCTTGTATTCGTTAGTAATCTTGAAGCTGTACTTTTCAACTTCTTCAACACCTGTCTTCTCATAGGCAACTGGGATCTCTGTTTCATCTGCTGTATAGACGATTTCCTTACCGGCATTGTACTTTGGCATTTCAGTAAATTCTGTCTTCCATTCTGCTTCTGCGTTCAATGTTGCTCTCTTTACTTCCTTGCCGTCTGCCTTTAATACTACTTCCAGACTTTCTGGTCTTACATCATATCCTTCATCACCCTTCCATTCCTTAACTACCTTTACAGTAATTAATTCATCTTCATGAGTGTTAGTGATCGTGATGACGCCATCCTTCATTTCTGAATATTCTGGTGTATAACCATCAATTGTCATTTCACCAAATGTGTAGGCGATTTCCTTACCATCCTTATACTTTGGCAGATCCTTTTCTGTTGCTGTCCACTTGTTCTCTTCGTTGAGTGTCAGCTGTCTGATTGCCGTGCCGTCTGCCTTCAGTGATACTGTGATCTCTGTTGGTCTCTTGCCATCGTTATTGTCGTTATCGTTCCATTCCTTCTTAACTGTTACTTCAATTAATTCAGGTGTATGGGTATTTGTGATAATGTTGCCTTCCTGGCTCTTTGTATAGCCTTCAGGTACTGCTGTTTCTTTTACTGTGTAAACGATAGCCTTGCCATCCTTGTTCTTGTATAACACTGTCTCTTCAGTTGATTCGAATGTGTACTTCCAGCTGTTTTCTTCATTCAGTTCGGCTGTCATTACCTGGGTGCCATCTGCCTTTAAGGCTACGGTGATGCTTTCAGGTCTCTTGCCATCCTGGTTATTTGCGTCGTCCCATACCTTTTCTACTGGAACTGTTACTCTTTCAGGAGCATAGCTGTTAGTGATTGTGCCACCTTCTACTGTAACTTCATACTTTGCAGGTACTGCCTTTTCCTTTGCTGTGTAAACTACTGCAGTCGTTGTGCCTGCGTACTTGTCAAGATCTGTCCAGGTATATGTCCAGTTATTACCTTCATTTAATACCTGTTCATCGAAGTCCTTACCGTCCTTCATCAGTACTGCTGTTACGCTTGCTGGTCTTACGCCATCTCTGTTATTGTCATCATCCCATACCTTCTTAACAGTGAATTCTGTCATTGCTGGTGTATGAGTATTTGTGACCTTATAATCGAATGTTCCGGCAGCACCCTTGTTTTCAACCTTTACTGTGTATCCTTCAGGTACTTCTGTTTCTTCTACTGTGTAAGTGATTGCCTTGCCTTCAGCGTTCTTGGCAAGTCCTGTCCAGGTGTACTTCCAGCTGTTGTCTGCGTTCAGTACTACTGCTTCGCCAACATTTTCTGTACCGTTCTTCAACTGTACTGTTACACTTGACGGACGTAAGCCATCCTGGTTATCTGCATCGTCCCAGATCTTTTCTACCGAAACACTGATTTCATCTGGTGCGTGCTTATTTGTGATAGTTGTGGTATTGCCTTCAACTACTGGTTCACCAGCCTGAGTGTAGCCAGAGTCTGCAGGTAACTGTTCTGACCAGCTGTAAACGATCTCTGTACCGTTTTTATATACTGGTAATTCATCGACTGTAGCTGTCCAGCTGTTGCCTTCGTTCAGAGTTACTGAATCATATTCAGCACCATCAGCTAACAGTTTGACTGTCAATGATGTTGGTCTTACACCATCCTGGTTACCATTATCGCTCCATACCTTTACAACTGTTCTTTCAGTTTCTTCTGGTGTGTAGCTGTTCTTTACTGTCAGTTTACCTGTGTAAGAAACTGTATACTGTGCACCGCCCTTGCCTGACAGCTTGCCGCCTTCGGCGAGTTCTGTTGTGCCATCAAGTTCTTTAACTGAGTACTCGATCGCTGTTGTTGTTCCGGCATACTTAGGTAAGCCTGCTACCTTAGCTGTCCATGTGTTGCCTGTTCCGCTTAATGTGACTGTTCCAAGTTCGCCTGTTACCTTTTCTGTTCCGGCATACAGCTGATATGTTACGCTGTCAGATCTCTTTCCATCCTGATTGCTGGCATCGTCCCAAACCTTTGTTACTTCGATCTCTGTTGTCTCTGGTGTATGTGCGTTGGTTACTGTAAAGCCTTCTGCCTGGCTTCCTTCTACCTTAAATGCATATGTACCAACGCCATCTGTACCTGTAATAACATCTGTTGTTACTTCTTCAACAGTATATACGATAGGTGTTGTTGTACCTGCATATTTCGGCAGATCTTCCCACGTATATGTCAGTTCGCCATCAATTGGTAATGTAATTGGTTCTCCAACTACTTCATCACCGGCAAGTAACTTAATCTGTACTGTTGCAGGTCTGATTCCATCCTGGTTATCAGCATCTTCCCATACTTTTGTAACTGTAACTTCAGTTGTCTCAGCTGAATGAGTATTTGTTACAGTTGTAGTATTTCCACTTACTGCATATGTATCTTTATATCCTGTTGGAACTGGAGATTCTACCCAAGTATAGTTGATTTCAGTTGTTGTTCCTGCGTACTTCGGCAGTTTGTCAACTGTTGCTTCCCACTTACCATCTTCTGTTGGCAGTGTAACAGTAGCAACTGTGGTATCTCCGTTCTTCAATATCATGGTTACACTTTTAGGTCTGATTCCATCCTGGTTATTAGCATCTGCCCATTCCTTCTTAACTGTTCTTTCAGTTACTTCTGGTGTATGTGTATTTGTTACTTTATAACCATCAGCCTGTGTGCCTGATACTGCTATTGCGTATGTTCCAACACCGTCTTTGCCAGTAATAACATTTGTTGTTACTTCTTCAACAGTATATTCAATAGCTACACCGTCTTTGTTCTTGTTCAGATCTGTCCATGTATATGTCAATTTGCCATCAATTGGTAATGAAACTGGCTCGCCTACTGCTTCGCCTTCAGCCATTAACTTGATCTGTACTGTTGCCGGTCTGATTCCATCCTGGTTATCAGAATCGTCCCAAACCTTCGTTACTGTTACTGTTGTTTTTTCAGGTGTATGAGTATTAGTTACCTTGAAGCCATCCGTCTGGTTTCCAGTTACTTTATATGCATATGTACCTTTTCCATCTGTTCCAGTAATTACGCTTGTCTTAACTTCTTCTAAAGAGTATTTAATAGCTTCATCAGCGATTTCAGCATCATAATCTGCATATTTCAGCAAATCACTCCATGTATATGTCCATTCATTATCTGCATTTAGAGTCTGAGTGTCACTAAACTCGTTATCGCCAGTTAATACGACAGATACACTTGCAGGCTGAATTTTGTCACGGTTATTATCGTCATCCCAAATCTTTTCAACTGTTACATCGATAGTTTCCGGTTCATATTTATTTGTAAATGTTACATTTTCAACTTCTGCAACTAAAGATCCATCTTCTGCTGCTGTAACTGTAACAGTAACTGTTTTACCTGTTTCAGCTGCTTCATCATCAGTAATCTTAGCAGCATCAGCGGCCTTATCAGCACTCTTAGCTTCCGTTACTGTATATTTATATGTGCCTGCTTTATTAAACAGCAGTTTGCCAAATGCGGCTGTACCACCATCAGCATCTGGATTAGTAACTGTTAATTCTGTTGCTTCGTAATAATATAAAGAATCAGATATCTTAGTATATTCAACACCATCATAAATAACTTTTCCATCAGTTGGAGTTAACTTGTTTAATTCAATAACTGTTGCTTCATCAGCAGCAATCTGCATCTTTCCGCCATTAGCTTCAACTAATGTGAATGTATACCATCCAGTGATATCATCTGGTCCGGTAATTCCCTCTGGTACACTTAATTCCTTTGTTACTTCTGGAGTAGCTGTAGCAAATTCAAATTTGTTGGTGAATGTTGCAACATAAGAAGTATCGCCCTGAACAACAGTACCAGAAATCTTCTGACCACTTATAACAGGATCTTTTTCGGTTCCTTCTTCATCAATATTGCACTCAACTTTTACAAATTCAAATCCTGTAGGAATATCAGTTTCTTCAAATTCATAAGTTGTTCCAGTTAAAACATTAGTGAAACGTAAGTTCCAATCAGGCTGCATTTTGACAGTGAATGCTGTACCGCTTGATACATAGAAGTAACCTGTTCTATTGCCATTATCATCTAATTCAGCAGGTGCGCCTTCTACTTCAAGATCAACGAAAATTTCCTCACCAGTCCATACTGAGAACCAGAGATCTTCAGGCTTACCGTCTAATCCATTTGCAGAATTAACCTTAAGTTTGAAAGCAAACAGTGCATCTGATGGTGCATCTTTTCCCTGTACTGTCTTAGTTAAGTTCAAATTACTTCTACGGATGTTTGTGGCTGTTAATGCTGCATCACTGCCACTTGAATGATATACTTTTCCATCAATTCTATAATATACATCATCACCGTCTTTATAGTAATTATCAGTACTTGCCATTCCTTCTGGAATTTCACTATCTTCAAGAAGTCTCAGCATTTCCTGTTTACCATTAACAATCATAGGATGCAGAATATCAGCATCTAACTCCCAGTGATATGACAAGCCTTTAGGTTCTTGTAACTGATAATCATGTCCCTTAACCTTAACATCTATAGTTTTAGCTTCAGGATCAACTACCATTAATCCATTCGCAATATACATGCTACCCTTGTAACTCAGCTCAGG
>JAFUCG010000027.1 GCA_017459795.1 Erysipelotrichaceae bacterium
AAATTAACCGTTTCTACTTTTGAATACAGATTATAAGGCGTCTGGGCATAATTGCCGCCACCGTCATTATCAGCCATGCCATAAATAACCTTGCCGTCCTTACGGGTATATTTATGATATCTGATGAAGAAGGCCTGAACCTGCAAACGTTCATGCGGTATTTCATCATACTGAAGCGGGAAGCCAAACATGTGTTCCTTCTGCTCATCAAATACGATCTCATCGCCACCATGCAGACCATAGAATGTGACGCCTACTACTTCGGCACCATCCAATCCTCTGCGCTTGTAAAGTTGCTTTTCCTCACTTACGGAATCAGGCTTATCCAAAAACAGTAAAAGTCTTCCGTTAAGTTCACCCTTAAGTGTTTTTCTTATCCGTATTGTTACAGTCATAATTATTCCTCTTGATTAATGATTACTATTTTACAACAATGTAGAAATATTTAAACCTATTTGCTTAAGCAACTGTTTTACATGAAGTTATGTTTGCGATATCGCGCAGCACGGTTGTATAATGTGATTATGATATACACATTAACAATTAATCCATCTGTAGATTTAGTCATGGACCTGAAGGCTCCACTAACATTAGGTGTGATCAACCGTTCAGGACATGAAGAGTACAATATCGGGGGTAAAGGTATTAATGTAGCTACTGTATTGAACAACTTAGGCGAAGATGTTACACCGGTAACCATCCTGGCTGGCTTTACAGGAAGAGAAATCGAAAGTTATTTGAAGGAGAACTTTAAACAATATCGCGCATTATATCTTGAAGAAGGCTTCACAAGATTCACTTTGAATCTGCGTAATGAAACCGGCGAGACAGGCGTCAACGGCAACGGTCCACTTCTGACTCCTGAAATTCTTGATAAGGTAATTGAGATTCTGAAGAATGAAATGCAGGAAGGAGATTTCCTCTGTGTTTCAGGAAGCGTACCTTCTTCCTTAGGTGAACATGCATATGAACAGATCATGGAAGCCTTAAAGGATAAGAAAGTTGATATCGCAATTGATGCTTCGAAGAATCTGCTGCTCAACACCTTAAAGTATCATCCGGTAGTAATCAAGCCAAATCTTGAAGAACTCGGCGAATACTTCGGCGTAGAACTCAAGAACAAGGAAGAAGGCATTCCATATCTGCACAAGATGCAGGAAATGGGCGCCAGAAACATCATCTGTTCATTAGGCGGAGACGGGGCCATGTTATTAGGCGAAAATGGCCAGATGTACTTCTCAGATGCACCTAAGGGCAAGCTGGTCAACAGCGTGGGCGCCGGTGATTCAATGGTTGCCGGATTCCTGTTTGAATATGCCAGAAGCCATGATTATGAAAAGGCCTTGAAGATGGGTATTGCCTGCGGCAGTGCTTCAGCGTTCAGTATGAGACTGGCTACTGCTGAACAGATTTACGATTTATTGAAACAGATACAGTAAGATTGTGCCTAGCACAATCTTTTTCAAAAGGAGACCATATGAAAAAGAGAATGTTAAGTTGCTGCGCCAGTGACTTTGCACAAATGAATAAGGAAGAACTTCTCTATGCCTTAAGAAGCTGTGAAGGTAGAACAATGATGTCAGAAACCATCTGTACTGCCAGTCCCCTTCTTGAAGACATTACCAATGCTGAATTAGCCGCATCATTTGGCGCTGATTTCTTACTGCTCAACATGTTTGACGTCAATAAGCCTATTATTAAAGGCTTACCTGAGTGCAAGCCAGAAGATACCATCAGATTATTGAAGAAACTTACCGGCAGACCAATCGGCATAAACCTGGAACCAGCCGCAATTGACTCAAATAATAATACTGCCTGGGCATTAACCAGCGGCAGACAGGCTACTAAGGAAAATGCGTTAAAGGCAGCTGAAATGGGCATTGATCTGATTCTTCTTACCGGTAACCCTGGAGTTGGAGTAGACAACGACAGTATTGTCAAAGCCATTAAGGAACTCAAGGAAACCGTTGGTGATAAGTTAATCATCGCCGCCGGCAAGATGCATGGCAGCGGTATCCTCAAGGAAACAAGCGATGCCATTCTGACACAACAAAACATAACTGATTTCATTGAAGCCGGTGCCGACATCATACTGATGCCTAGCCCTGGTACAATTCCTGGCGTCGACATTGAATGGGCCAAGGAAAGAATCAACCACATTCATAAGCTTGGCAAGCTTGCCATTACCGCCATCGGCACTTCCCAGGAAGGCGCCGACAGGGACACGATCAGACAGATTGCCATAATGGCAAAACAGGCCGGCAGTGACATTCACCACATCGGTGATTCAGGTGTCTTTGGCATAGCCGTACCGGAAAACATCATGACCTACAGTATTGCCATAAGAGGCATCAGGCATACCTATCACCGCATGGCTTCCAGCGTTAACCGTTAAAAAAGGAAACCGTAGTTTCCTATACGTTATCTATTCTGGAATAATAATCAACGATCAACTGTACAAACTGCTGTACAGTTTTTCTTTTGTCTGAAGCATGCGTACATAATACACACGGTATCGTTTCCTTACAGTCAAACGGTATCCAGGTAAAGCGTGCGTTATGGTCATTCAGAAAGCCCGGTGATAAGACCACTGACTTACCGGTAGACAGGTAAGTAATGGAAGTATCATGATCGTTACTGTTAAAGTAAGAGATCTTTTCATTTTTGATCAGACGCTGCTGAACTGCCCTTAAGGCTGGCGGTGAGCCACCCCCTACCATTAGTGTTCTCCCTTCCAGATCTTTTTCAGTAATGATCTTCTTCTTTGCCAGTTCATCATCCTTAAGAACTACCAGATATATTCTTGAATCAAATAATGGAATGACATTTAAATCAGGAATCTGCCTGATTGAATCTCTGACCGCAAACAGAATATCCTGTTCACCTCTTAAAAAGCTTTCCACAGAATGGTAGTAATCAAAGTATGGCGTAATGGATACTGACGGTTCACGTTCATTGAAAATATTCATTAGTTCCGGCAGATAATAAATAGCTGCTCTGACCATTAAGGAAATACGGATATTATCACGGTATTTAAAGGCAAAGTTCTGGCCCTGTTCCACTGCCCTTTTTAACTGGGCAGTAATGTCTCTTAAAGTCATAATGAACTGTTCACCAGCTGGGGTAAGTGAAGCCCCTTTGCCTGATCTATCAAATATTCTGAAACCAATCTCCTCTTCCACGGCATTGATCTGATAGGTCAAGGCCGGCTGAGTTATGAAGAGATTTTCGGCGGCACGGTTAAAGTTCCTGGTTCTGGCTACTTCCAATACTGAGTCAAAGTACTTTGTATTCATAAATCACCTATAAAATATTTTTATTAATTATATAATACTTCAATTAGATTTTCTAAACAATCCATTTTACAATAAAACCGTAAACAAGGAGACTTAAAACATGAAAAACTTAGTAATTTATTATTCACGTTCAGGAGAAAACTACGTAAACGGTTCTATTAAGAACATTGAAAAAGGTAACACCGAATACGTTGCCGAATATATCAGAGACAATTTTGGAGCAGACCTCTTCAAGGTTGAAACAGTTAAGGAATATGCCAAGCATTACATGGATTGCATCAGAGAAGCTCAGAAGGAATTGGATAACGATGAAAGACCAGTGTTAAAGAAATATCTCAACGACATTTCTGAATATGACAACATCTTCATTGCCGGACCATGCTGGTGGGGAACCTACCCAATGGCAATCTTCTCAGCCATTGACAATCTGGACTTCAACGGTAAAAAAATACTGCCTATCATGACTCATGAAGGTTCAGGCATTGGTCATTGTGAAGCTGATTTAAGAAAGCACATCAAGGGTGCCCAGTTCACTAAAGGCTTAGCAATTCACGGCGGTTCAGCCAGCAAGTCAGAAAACACAGTAATTAACTGGGTAAAGAAAAGCATCTAAGATGACAAACGAAGAAAAGAAAATACTTGTTGCCTTTGAAAAAATGCAGCAGGCAATGATCGACAAAGACATAGAAACCCTAAGAGAACTGACAAGCGAAGATAAGACCTTCACCCACATGTCAGGTAAGAAACAGACCAGAGAAGAATTCTTTGAGGAAATACAAAGAGGCATTCTTAACTACCACCGTTATGTCATTCATAACCCATTAATCAGAGTTAACGGTAATTACGCCTACCTCAAGGCAAATGTAACCTTAACTGCCAGGGTATATGGCATATCAGGAAGCTGGACATTATTCACAGAAGCATATTATGTTAAGCAGCAAGGCGAATGGATTCAATGCAACAAAGGAGAACATCATGATTTTTGACAGAAATGAAAACAAGGAAGTAATCGTATTATTAGGTGCCGGAAGCATGGGAACTGCCATCATCAGAAGATTTGCCCATGGCAGAAAGATTCTGCTTGGTGACATTTCACAGAAGAATCTCGATAAGGTATGTCAAGAGCTTACCTACAGTGGCTACGATGTTGAAACGATGATCGTTGATGCAACTGACAGAGATTCAATTAATGAGTTTGCCAAACATGCTTCTTCACTTGGCAAGGTAATGTACTATGTACACACTGCCGGTGCTTCACCTTCCCAGGCTTCACCGGAACATATCTTAAAACTGGACATGGTTGGAACAGGATATGCCATTGACGCATTTGGCCAGATAATGGCTGAGGGTGGTGCAGGTCTTATAATATCATCCCAGACTGGTTACATGTTACCGATTCCATATGAAGTAGAACAGACAATACTCAATTCAGCTACTGATGAACTAATGAACATTCCTTTCATTACCGAAACGGCCACAAGAAGCGGGACAGCCTATATGATCGCCAAGAGAGTCAATCATCTTCAGGCAATGAAAGCTGCCGCAACCACCTGGAAGGAAAGAAGAGCCAGAATTAATACCATTTCACCGGGCATCATTGTTACACCATTAGCCTATGATGAATTCAATGCCCCAGGTAACACCTATCAGAACATGATTGATCAGTCAGCCGTAAGAAGAACAGCTTCAAGTGACGAGATTGCCGAAGCAGCTGCTTTCCTGTTAGGTGAACATGCAGGATTCATTACCGGAACAGATTTACTGATCGATGGCGGCGTAATCGCCTCCATCAGATCAGGTGCCTATAATCTACACTAAGAAAGAGAGGAAAAACCAATGGAAAAAACTGTATTAAACAATAATCTTACCTGCCCTTTGATCGGCATCGGGACATTCATGTTAAGCCCTCAGGATGCAGAAAACAGTGTCAGAGAAGCCCTGAAGATGGGTTACAGATTAATTGACACAGCAAATGCCTATGTTAATGAAAGAGCAGTCGGCAGAGGAATGAAGGCTTCAGGAGTAGACAGAAGCGAAATATTCCTTTCCACCAAATTATGGCCAAGTGAATATGAAAATGAGAACGCCGTTAATGAGACATTGGAAAGACTTGGTACAGACTATATTGACTTACTCTACATTCATCAGCCTGCAGGAAACTGGCTGGCCGGCTACAGTCAGCTGGAAAAGGCCTACAAGGAAGGAAAAGCCAAGGCTATCGGTATTTCAAACTTTGAAGGAAAGTACATCTCTGAGCTTGAAAAGCAGTGGGAAATCGTTCCACAGTTCATTCAGGTTGAAGCTCATCCATACTTTGCTCAGGATGAATTAAGAGTTACCCTGGATAAATATGGCATCAAGTTAATGAGCTGGTATCCATTAGGACATGGCGATAAGTCATTAATCAATGAGCCTGTATTTAAGAAACTGGCAGAAAAGTATGGCAAGAGCAGTGCTCAGATCATCTTAAGATGGCATACCCAGATGGGATTCGTCGTCATTCCTGGCAGTAAGAACGTTGATCATATCAGAGACAACCTTAACATTCTTGACTTCACATTAACTGATGAAGAAATGGCTGAAATAGCCAAACTCAACAAGGGAATCCGTTACTACCACAGAACAGACAGCCAGTTAGATGGCTTTGCCAACTGGAGACCGGAATTCGAAAAAGAATAAGTTCACGAAGAAACAGCTTACACTACTACCAAGTTTCTTCTGGATAACAAAAGAGCTATTGCATAATAGCTCTTTTTAATGATTGTAGATAAAGCCCATTAACAGGCAGATGATCGATGTTAAGATCATCATCAATGTCCCGCTTAAGGTCAGATTTGACTTGGCAAAGCCATAGAAGTCCGGCCATTTTTTCTTTCTGGAAACCATCAGAATGTATTCAAGGCCAAATAAGGCAGTTGGTACTAAACCAAGCAACATCTGCCATATCTGCAGTTTCATGTTGTTTTCAAAGAAACAACAGGTTATTGCGGCCATCAGAGGCCCCATCAAATGCATGTGTATGTTTACATCTGATAACTGATTCTTATAGCCATAGGTTGGACCAAGATATAACATTACGGTTAAGAATGTCAACATGACTGTTACTGAAGCCACAAACTTCAGAACCATTAACCATGATGGTATTGCCTTTCCCGTAACAATGAACACCAGATAAATAGCAGAAACAAACGCCGAAAATACATTTGAATCAATTGTAAAATATCTGAAAGAGCTTAGCCCTCTCTCTTTGCCATTCTTTCCTTCTTTCGGTTGGAAATAGCCATACATTACAATTGCCGTAACTACTACGATCAATGAATTAAAAACAATGCTTAAATAGTATTTCATTTCTTATTTCTCTTCAAAATGCTTAATAATTTATTACCTAAGCCGGTTCCAACCAGTAATTCCAGAGCTCCAGTCTTATAAGCGGTAAAGATATAGGTGATTCCACCAACTGCCGCATAGAGCAGTAAGATGAAGAACAGTCTGACTCTTCCGGCATACAGATCATATGGAACGATCATTCCCATTACAGTTACGACAATGATCATGAACAGTAATGGCTTAACCAGTTTTTTAAATACGCCATAGGATTGCTTAACATCAAAGTTTACGGCATCCTTTAAGACATACAGCTGCATTCTGAACAAGATGACCTCAGCCAGTAAGCTTGAACATGTTGCGCCAAGAAAAGCCGGTAAGCCTAATCTGTCAAAGCCATAGATCAATGGCAGATCAAACACGATGTTAACAAGAATGCTGATGATGACCATCTGACAGACAGTCTTGCCTCTCTGCATGCTCTGTAAGGCTGTATTGAATACCATGGTAACACTGCTGAGCATGTTAAGAATGATTGCCAGTCTTAATATTCTCGGCCCGAAATCATAATGAAACTGATTTAATCCATAAAACAGTACATGGACCGGTTCTGCCAACATGATAATACCTACAGCTAACGGTGCGGTAACGACCATGACAATGTTAATTACCTGAACAAGTCTGTTCTTAACTTCCTTGAAGTCACCCTTTGCGTAACTGTCCGCAACGAATGGGGCAATGGAACTGGTCATGGCAGTTGATAATGATATGACAATGATGCATATCTTAGGTACCAGCTGGGTAGTATTGTTGGTAATGTTGAATATTGCCTCACTTGGATAGCCTAAGTTATTCAAGCCTGTCAGTAACAGTTTGGTATTTATGATGTTATAGATGCTCTGGGAAATGGATACGATAGAAATCGTAACGCAATAGAAGACGATCTTTCTTAAGATTCTGTTAGTAGGAACGACTTCTTCATTTTCATCACTGTATTGAATTAAGAGATTCTGATTCTTACGGATGTTCATTTCCAAAAACAGATAAGCCGCAACAGCTGCGATCAGGGTACCTATTAATGAAAGATAAATGGTTACCGGAATATTCCAGCCAAATACCTTGAGTGAGAAGAAGGCAACCGTTAATACAAAGACGATACGGACCAACTGTTCAACGACCTGGGAATTAGATGATATCTGGAACAGCTTATGCCCCTGTAAGTAGCCTCTTCTGAGTCCTAAGTAAGGTACTATCAGAATACACAAGGAAACAACTCTGACTGCCATCGCAACTTCCGCAATGCCAATACTGTTTTCTTCCAGACCTTCAAGATAGAAATTGCCAATGCTTCTGGCAAATATCTGTAATAACAGGAATGAAGCTGCCGAAAGACCAATGATCGCATACTTACCGATCTGGTAGGCTTTTTCCTTGCTCTTTGCCTTTCCTAAGGAACTGTATTCAGATATGATCATGCTTATTGCTGATGGAATGCCTACGGTAGAAATATCCAAGAACAAGGCGTAGATGTTATATGCGGTAGTGTACAGGAAAAATCCTTCATCACCTACCATCGCATAGAATGGAGTATTGAACACCAGTCCTAATATTCTGGTTATGATCAAGGCTATGTACATCAATAATGTACTTTCCGCAAAATTCGTCTGACGTGTCTTCATATTAAATCTGTTTATACACCGTGATTGTTGAAATCAACATGAGCTCCTTCTGTTGTTAACTGCTTGAGACGATAGTAATATGACTCAATGACGTCATCCTCATAGGCTAATGAATCATCTTCACCTAACTGTTTCAGAAGATATCTGGTAAGATATGGATTCATTACCAGTAATGGTCCAACTAATGAAGTAACCATCATGTTATTTCTTCTGAATCCTTCATGAGTTTCATCATTAAGATTACCATGACCTGTCACAACAGAATTCATGGCATTTTCCCCATGTGATACTATCTTGGAGAAAGTGGCCTGATAGCCAACTATTTTTTCATTTTCAAATTCACCGACAAACATGGAATTGCGTCTGTGATCAAGGTCCTGTTCAACATGGAAATCAAACAGACCAAGGCCTTCAATTCTTTCGTCACTGGTCTGAATGTACTGGCCGAATATGTCCATGGCACTGCCTGTTGCCAGTATGACCTTGCCCTTTTCAGCTAATTCTCTGATTCTGTTTAAGTAAGGTCTTAGCTTTTCAATGGCAAGCTTCTGTCTTATTTCCGGCATGGCGCCAATGTAGATGAAGTCTACATCATTATCCACAAAGTAAGGCTTATCAGTATTCTTTGTTCTGATTACCTTGATGTCTTTTACGGACTTTTCCAGATAACGGCCATTGATTGAATCGGCGTACATTGTACAGAATTCAGGGAACATTATTTCCAGAATCATATCTTCCCCTCCTTCACCAGGTCAACGATCTGCTCGTATACCTTTGTACCGTTAGTCTGCTTAAAGTAATTCCGCAGAACATATATCTTATCAATTCCTTCAGTTGTTACATATTTGACCGCATCAAGATTCTTTCTGGTAACGATCATCTTTTCTTCCGGTATGCCGGCCATTAAGGCTCTGATCTTATGGTCAAGACAGCGGTCACCGGCTATGATGATTTTCTTGATATGCTCATCATTGAGGAACTCATAGTCAATGTCATAAATGTAAGTACCAACTTCACAAAGCGGGCCTTCTTCTTCAGAGAACTCTTCATCCATTACCATGACGATTTCCTTTTCTCCTTCTTCACGGGAAATGGCTTCATACATGACGCTTGTAGCAGTTGAGTTCTGACTCTTTATCGTTTCACACAATATTTCAATGCCATTAACGGTTTCCTTCATCATTCTGTTCTTTGGTAGTTCAACCTGGGCCAGTAATCTGGCAATTTCTTCAGGAGAAAAACCTACCGTACGGAAATAAGCTACTATGGCAGCTGTGTTATAGACGTTATGGATCTCTTCACCAACCTTAGGGTAGGTATAGCTTCCATCTTTTTCCTTGATGACTATTTCGTTATCTCTTACTTCAGTAACCAGATAATCAGCCTCAGGAGACTTATAGCCGCAGTTTTCACAGACAAAGCGACCAATGTGACGGTAGTTACGGTAAATGTACTTTGGTTCATTACCGCAGACAGGACACATTGTAAATTCATTTATGCCATAGGTATTCTGTGGATAGTGCATGTCGCATACCCCATAGTATACCCTTTTCTTTTCCTTTGAAATGTCACAGCTGATTGGATCATCAGCGTTTAAGATAAGTGTTACATCCTTTATTGAATTAATGCCCGCTTCCATGTGGCTTTTAACATATTCAGGATAGGCGTTACGGAACATTGAGTCTCTGGCAATGTTGGTAATGATGACATAGTTTGGCTGCATTTCCGGATAGACAAATTTTGTATCGATTTCATCGCCTTCAACGATCGTAACTTCCTTGGTCGGTCTGTTAAAGATGTTAACACTGTCTAACAGTGCCCAGGCTTCACCTGAAAAATCGTTGGCTCCCCAGTTATTGGAAGCCCACTTTCTGCCGGCCTTATCATACATTGACGCGATTATACTGGTTATGCCTGTCTTGCCGTTAGTGCCGCATACAGCCACAACCTTTTCGCATTTATTAACATCCTTCATGAAAGTAGGATCTATTCTTCTGGCCAGATATCCCGGTCTGTCATCTTTTCTTTCGCCTCTTAAGCCAAAGTACCAGATGAAGAACCTGCCGGACCATAATGCAGGCCAGAACTTAATCTTATTCATAATCGACATAACATACCCTCATCCAGATAATTATACCACACCATTAAGTAAATTTAAGCAATGCATAGAATATGGGCAATTTCACATAAAAAAGGAATCACTTTACCCGGTGATTCCCTGAATCTCTTAAACCTATTTCTTCGTGGTTTATTATTCGCTGAATGTTTATTCTGTGTTTATAGATGATAAGTATCATCAGAACAACAAGTATCATGAACGGTAACATCTGTAAGCCATTATACAGATAATAAGCTGGAGTAAGAACTGAAACAGACATGGTTGCCAATGATATGTAATTGGATACAACAGTTATGATGACGGTAATGATTGCCATTGCCAAAGCCAGCTTCCAGCTAAAGGCCAGTAACATTCCCATGTATGAGGCAAATCCCTTACCTCCCTTAAAATGCATGTAGAACGGGAAAATATGACCGATTACTGCACAGGCTCCGGCTAAAAACGGTGCTTCAACCATTTCCGGGAACATGTTGCGACATATCGTTACTGCCAGATATCCTTTCGCGATATCCAATAAAGCCGTCAGAATCCCATATCCCCATCCTAAGGCAATGGTCACATTACTGGCGCCGGCGTTCCCGCTCCCCTTTTCGCGGATGTCAAAACCTTTAAGTTTGCCAATGATATAGGCGAAGTTAACGCAACCTAAGAAGTATCCTATTATTATGCATGTAATATATTTCATACATCTACTATAATACGTATTCAGTTTTTAGGCAAATCATTCCTTATTCAGGATTCTTAATACCTGCTTATAGAAGCCGTCATCAGCCACATCTTCGCAAATGAACCGTGCCGCCTTTTTTACCTCTTCATCAGCGTTATCCATGGCGTATGAATAGTAAACCTCCTGTAACATTGGAATGTCATTCTCACTGTCGCCAAAACAGGCTACTTCATCTGCCTTATAGCCGAAGATCTCACAGATTCTATTAACAGCCTCCCCTTTATTACATGAGGAAACATTTACTTCTATGTTGAATGGTAAGGCTGAAGTTACGGTCAGACCCTCTATTTTTTCCAATTCCCTACGGCAGATTTCTCTCAGATCCATGTCATTAAATGAAATCTCTATTTTCATGATCTGCTTTTTCAGCAGTTCTTCCTTACTGACAGTATACATTTCATGGAATCCTTCAAAATCATCAAAGCCATAGCTTCTCATTAACGGTTCCGATACTTTTTCAAGTTCTTCACTCGTCCATAATGAATATGTATCATAAAGCCCGTTAAATACTGCGGCACAATTGTATTCTTCAAATACTCGGACACATTCACGCAGATTATCCTTTGAGAAACAGTTCATGAAGAGGACTTCGCCATCTGCTGTTATGTAACTTGCCCCATTCATTAAAATACGGTTACAGTCAAAGCCAAGATCATCCAGAAACATTCTGGCTAAATTTTCTGGTCTTCCGGTTGCGACTATGAAGCTGATGTCATTATCTTCTAGTAACTAAATAGCTTTGTAATTATTCTCTGAAAGTCTTCCCTTATTTAACAGTGTTCCATCAAGATCACTTATAACACATCTGATCATAGCCACATTTCCTTCCCAAACTCCGATAAGATTATACATTATAAGTATATACATATTCATTGTTTATGACTACTTAAAATATATTTAATGTCATAACTAATGTTTTCTTAAGAAAAATCTCCCTACAATTATCTGTAGGGAGATCATGTTATGAAATTTAAAACCATTATTACCGCAATCATTGCCACATCAGTTTCCATGTTTCTGATTGGCTGTTACAACATTAACTGTCAGCCGCGAATCATTAAGGTCAATTAATCCTTTTCGATGATCTTAATGGCCGTCTTAATGCCGTCAACAGCCGCTGAAGTTATGCCGCCAGCATACCCACAGCCTTCACCACAAGGGTAAATATATTCGATATTTGACACAAAATCATCATTTCTGATTACTGTTACAGGTGAAGAGGTTCGTGTCTCTAAGGCCGTTAAAATACTGTCAGGATCCGCAAAACCCTTTATCTTCTTATCAAAGTTCTTAATGCCTTCCTTCAATGTCTCAGCGACATATTCAGGAAGTATTTCATTCAGGTTACTTAGGGTGTAGCCAGGCTTATAGGTTGGTTCAACCTTACCGATCCTTTCTGACTTACGATCCTTAACAAAATCTTCAAAGCGCTGAACAGGAGCATGGTAATTACTGCCGCCAAGTTCAAAGGCCTTTCTTTCAAGTTCCTTCTGATAGTCAATGCCTGCCAGTACTGATTCACCTTTGACATCTTCAGGTAAGATGTTTACCAGTATTCCGGCGTTGGCATTCCTGCCATCTCTTTTATAATTGCTCATGCCATTGGTAACGATGGAATTCGGTTCACTGCTGCTGGCAATTACTTCCCCACCAGGACACATGCAGAAGCTGTAACATACTCTTTCACCATTATGGTAAACCAGCTTGTATTCAGCGGCCGGTAAGTCCAGGTCAGTATAGTCACCGTATTGAGCCAGATCAATGTCCTTCTGTAAGTGTTCAATTCTGACGCCTACTGAGAAGTTCTTTTTCTTCATTTCAACATTATTTCTCAGTAACATTTCAAATGTATCTCTGGCACTGTGACCGATAGCCAATACAAGAGCATCCGTTTCAAAATTCTTATCTTCACAGATTACTTTCAGGCAATCATCTTTTACTTCAAAATCAGTCAGTTTGGTATTGAAGTAATACTTGCCGCCGTTTTCCTCAATGTACTTACGGATATTAATTAATATGTTTACCAGATTATCAGTACCGATGTGCGGGTGAGCCAGATAGGTTATTTCTTCCGGTGCCCCAAATTTATGGAAGGTTTCCAATACCTTATTTATATATATGGAATTAATGCCGGTAGAAAGCTTGCCGTCACTGAATGTCCCGGCCCCACCTTCACCAAACTGAACGTTACTTCTGGTATTTAATACGCTGTTTTCCCGATATTGTCTGACGTCATTTATTCTTTCTTCAACCTTATTACCCTGTTCAATTATTATCGGCTTATAGCCGTTTTCAATTAAGGTCAAGGCACAGAATAAACCCGAAGGCCCTGCACCAACGATGATTGGATCATATTCGGACTTTCTGTTTCTCTTGATGACTTCTTCCTTTATTACTTCATGCTTCTTTATCTTTGGATATCTTTTTTCATTTCTGACTTCAACAGCCAGGGAATAAAGGTAATGTATGTTTTTCTTGTCTCTGGCATCAATTGATTTCTTTAATATCTTATAGGAAAGAACATCATCAAAACTGACTCTGTATTTTTTAAGAGCCAATTTCAAGACTTCTTCCTTACTGACGTTTTTAAAAACCTTTACGTTATCCAGCTTAAGCATATGAATATATTAACACAAAAACTAATCAAGATGGAAAACAGGTACAAGATCCTCGCTTACCGGGCTGTTATCTGGATTAGTCTCCATGATGTCAGCCATGAAATCCCACCACTTACGGTTAATAGGTTCATCAGCCTGCTTAGCCCATTCCTCTTCACTTTCAATTTCAATATAGCCGAAAAGAGTCATGGTTTTCCTGTCCAGATATATTGAATAGTTATGACCGCCATGCTTATGAATGCTCTCACGCATTTCCGGCCACAAGAGATTATGTCTTCTGGCATACTCTTCTTCCATTCCTTCATACAGTTTCATCTTAAATCCCTTATGAATCATATGTTGCCTCCAATTATTATTAAAGTTCATGTCTACTTATATTTTACAATATCCAACCAAAAGAAAAAGGCTTTATGTAAAGCCTTTTTGAAATCAGTTATTCAGCTGCGATTTCGCCGCTCTTTTCACGGCGTTCTCTTAATTCCTTGGTTACCTGTTCCTTCATTTCAGGTGTGTAATGGATGAACAGTAATGGAATGATGTATAAGGCTGCACCAATGGCCGGGCCGATCATGAATAATGGCCAGATCCACTGATTGAACTTATCAGATACAGCAGCGCCTGCAGCGATTGCTTCAGCGTCATATTCCAACCATGTCAGTAAGAAACCGGCAATGACTGTATTCAAAGCTGTAGAGATCTTGTCACAGAATGTCTGAGCAGCGAAGGTAATGGCTTCAGCTCTCTTACCTGTCTTGTATTCCATGTAGTCAATTGAGTCACCCCATAAGGCTGTTCTGGCAATGCCGAACATCTGGCCAGGAATACTGCCGATGCAGAAGAAGATCAGAGCGATCCAGATTCTGTTGTTTTCATAGCCAATGAAGAAGGCAATGAGACGACAGATAACAGTAACAGCGTTAGCCCAGATGAGAACGTTTCTCATGCCGCCAACCATCTTTGAAATCTTAGTAACGATCAACATGCCGATGCCACTGAACAGATATGCAACACCTGTAAAGATGGTCATAACGGTCAGACCGCCGATTTCATTGCCAAACAATGTGGCATGAACTGTATGTTCAAAGAAGTAAGCTGCAGGAACAGTTAATGATAAACCGTTGAAGATATTTCCTAATAAGACTAACATGACGATCTTATTACCGAATAACATCTTCAGGTTTTCACCAAATGATTCAGTCTTTGTTTCTTCAGTAACGGTAATTCTTTCCTGAGCACTGTATGATAACATGCTGATGATCATACCGCCTAAGCCGAATACTACGGCACCGCCAAAGTAAATGGCTGATACGCTCATGCCGTTGCCCTTTAAGACATCCATGATTGTTGGGAATACACCGACAACTGCGAAACCGATGGCTGCTAAGATACGGCCAATCTGAGAAAGTTTTTCTCTTTCAGCAGGTACGTCAGTCATGACTGATGTCATTGACCACATGCTGACATCCTGGATGGTAAAGATCATGTCATATGCCAGATAGAATATTAAAACATAGATTGCCTTTGGTAAGTCACCCTGGAAGCCCCAGTTAGTGAACAGTAATACTACGATAATACCAATTACGATTGGTGTTAATCTTAAGAATGGTCTGAACTTATTGCCGTTCTTAAAGGTGTGACGGTCAATGAATGTACCCATTAACGGGTCATTGACTGCGTCCCAGATTCTGGCAATACCTAATACGATACCGATTGTCTTACCTTCAATGTACAAAACGTCTGTACAGAAGATGAAGAACCAGTTCATCATTAAAGCACATGACAGGTTCTGACCAAAGATGCCAAATGCATATTTCCAGGCTTCTGACTTAGGAACTCGTCCGCCAGGAATGATTGTTTTTTCTTCTTTCATTATTTATCTCCTTCAATTCGCTTTTATTACAATAACATAAAAAAACCGCTTATGAAAGCGGTTTCTGTTTATTTGTCCTAAAAATGATTTTTACGGCTGTTTTCCGATATAAGCTAAGATACCGCCGTCAACGTAAAGGATATGACCGTTTACGAAGTTAGAAGCATCAGAAGCTAAGAATACAGCTGGACCCATTAAGTCTTCAACATCGCCCCATCTTTCAGCTGGTGTCTTGGCAATGATGAACTGATCAAATGGATGTCTTGAACCGTCAGCCTGAGGTTCTCTTAATGGTGCTGTCTGCTTTGTGGCGATGTAGCCAGGTCCGAGGCCGTTACACTGAATGTTGGCATGACCGTATTCAGAACAGATGTTTCTTGTCAGCATCTTTAAGCCGCCCTTGGCAGCTGCGTAAGCAGAAACAGTTTCTCTGCCTAATTCTGACATCATTGAACAGATGTTAATGATCTTACCATGACCTTTTTCAATCATGGCTGGGATAACTGCCTTTGAGCAGATGAATGCTGAATTGAGGTCTGTATCGATGACTTTTCTGAAGTCTTCAACGCTCATTTCAGTCATAGGAATACGCTTGATGATGGCTGCGTTGTTAACGAGGATGTCGATAACACCAACTTCTTCGTTGATCTTCTTAACGAATTCGTTAACCTGATTTTCATCAGTTACATCGCATACATAACCTGTAGCTTCGATGCCGTTTTCCTTATATCTGGCCTTAGCAGCGTCAATCTTTTCCTGGCTTCTGCCATTGAAGACGATCTTAGCGCCAGCCTTACCCATGCCGCAGGCAATGGCGAAGCCAATGCCATCTGTTGCACCGGTAACTAAGGCAACCTTACCGTCAAGACGGAAGCTGTCCATTGTAAATTCTGCCATTTTGTTCTCCTATCTCTGAACTCTGCCTGAAGCATCGCCACCGGCTAATGCCTTAACTTCTGCTTCACTTACAAGGTTGAAGTCAGTTGGAATTGTATGCTTTAATGCACTTGCAGCAACTGCGAATTCGAGAGCTTCGCCCTGAGTCTTCATTGTTAATAAACCATGAATGACACCGCCTGAGAATGAGTCACCGCCGCCAACTCTGTCAATGATTGGGAAGATGTCATAACGCTTTGATTCATAGAATTCTTTGCCGTTATAGATTAATGCCTTCCAGCCATTGTGAGTAGCACTGAATGATTCTCTTAATGTAGAGATGACATACTTGAAGCCGAATTCTTCAGCCATCTGCTTGAAGATTTCCTTGTAGCCTTCAGCATCTGTCTTACCTGTTGTAACATCTGACTTTGGCTTGAAGCCTAAGCATAATTCAGCGTCTTCTTCGTTACCGATACATACGTCAACGTACTTCATTAAAGGTCTCATGATTGAGATAGCCTTTTCTGAAGACCATAATTTCTTTCTGAAGTTCAGGTCACATGATACTGTAGCGCCAGCCTTCTTAGCAGCGATAAGAGCTAATTCAAGGTTCTTAGCTGAAGCATCTGAAATAGCTGGTGTTATGCCTGACCAATGGAACCAGTCTGCGCCTTCGAAAATCTTATCGAAATCGAAATCTTCTGGTGAAGCTTCTGCGATGGCTGCATGAGCTCTGTCGTAGATAACCTTTGAAGGTCTCATAGAAGCACCTGTTTCCAGATAGTAGATACCTAATCTGTCGCCGCCTCTGGCAACGTATTCAGTATGAACACCATACTTTCTTAAAGCGTTGATAGCACACTGACCGATTTCATGAGCAGGAACCTTTGAAACAAAGTATGCTTCATGACCGTAGTTAGCTAATGATACGGCTACGTTTGCTTCGCCGCCACCGTAACATACATCAAAACTGTCTGACTGAACAAAGCGTGAGTTACCTGGTGTAGATAATCTCAGCATGATTTCGCCCATTGTTACAACTTTCATTTTTATTTCTCCTTATTACTTTACGAGATGGATGGCAAATCCACCGATTTCATCCTTGAAGTAGATGAACTTCATGTTGCCCTTTTCATCAAATGTTGCTGAATCTTCATCAAAGGCATAACCCTGAGATTCGAAATATCTCTTAGCTCTGTCAACGTTGTTAACACCAACAGCGATGTGGCCATGAGTACCCTTCTTCTTGCCTTCGTTCATGACTTCTACTAATTCTGAACCAAACCAGCCCTTAGATGTTTCTCTTACAGCACCGCCGAAGAACTTGGCAAACTGCTTAGCTAATTCCAGGCCGTTACCGTTTTCTTCATTAACGCCGATGTGTTTGATATGGATGCCTAACATTTTCTGAACAGCACCTCTGGTTAATTCTTCGATCTTGTCGAAATCCTTGTCAGCGATGGCCTTCTTATCGATCATCCATGTACCGCCACATGCCAGGATTACAGGTTCATTTAAGTATGAATTGAGGTTTCCTTCATTAACGCCACCTGTAGGCATGAACTTCATTGTGTTATATGGAGCTGATAAAGCCTTGATCATCTTTAATCCGCCTAAAGGTTCTGCAGGGAAGAACTTAACGACTTTCAGACCGAATGACATTGCTGTTTCAATGTCAGCGCCATTAGCTGTCCCTGGGAAAATAGGAATATTCTTTTCCTGACAGTATCTGATTGTTTCAGGATTTGTACCTGGTGAAACGATGAATTCTGCACCTGCATCAATAGCAGAATCAACCTGTTCTTTTGTTAAAACTGTACCGGCACCGATGATCATGTCAGGACAAGCCTTTCTCATTTCGATCATAGCGTCATTGGCAGCAGCTGTTCTGTATGTAACTTCAGCAACTGGTAAGCCACCGTTACATAAAGCTCTTGCTAATGGAGCAGCGTCTTCAACTGACTCCAGAGCGATTACTGGAACAATTCCAATGTCATGAATCTTTTTACTAATATCGTTCATTTTTTATCCTCCTTATTTAATGAAGATATATACTTTAGATCTTCTTTATTAACTTCTTTTAACCAGCTGACCCTTAAATTAAGGTCCTCGCCGGTATTATACTCCTTAAATTCACAGGTTTCATGACTGTCAGGTTTATTCCAGTCGTGATAACCTTCTTTTTTAATGTGACTGCCTATCTTACTGTTAAGGATGAAACACTTGCCATGATGACGCCATGGTCTGGCTAAGTAAACTGAGTCATCCATGTCCTTTTCACTAGTGAAGTCACATTCATTGAAAATGAAGCCGTATTTTTCGTTTTCCGGTGTACTTGGTGCACAGACATAACCGTTTATCTCAGCATCTATGTTGCGAGATCTGATTTCACAGTCATGGAATACGCCAAGACCTCCACCGAAGATGAAGTCTACCGAACCTTCTACCGTGCAGTTTTCAAACCAGGCATTGCGCATGATTCTTTCCCTGTTTTCCAAAGGACCTCTGAAGCCGCCGGCTTCATATTCCTTTTCAGGAAGCGGGGCCAGAAATATTGTATCCTGATATGAAGATATAAGCGAGTTTTCTGCAACGAAATCATTACCATCAATCATTAAGGCAATGGCCTGACCTTCATGATGGCCATTGGAATTAATGACATTTACATTATCCAGCTTTACATGATCTGCATCAATGAATAATGTATAGGTTCTGAATGTTCCCCTCTTAATGCCGTCTGATAATATTTCATAGGCTCCCAGGTCATATTCAACTGTACCGTTTTTTAAGGTAATATGCGGTTTATTAATTGTGACCTGTTCATGAAATGTTTCACCATTTAAGTCAATGATTACTTCTTCATGATTATCTTCAGGGATACTGTCTATTGCCTCACTTAATGTCCTGTAGAAGTGATTTTGTAAACTAATCATTGAACCCCAGATAGTTTACGGCGTTGTTATAAGAAATGTCTTCGACGATTTCCTTTAACAGTTTTTCATCATTTGGATATTCACCGTTTTCAACTAATGTACCGATGAAATCACACAGGATTCTTCTGAAGTATTCATGTCTGGTATATGACAGGAAGCTTCTTGAGTCTGTTAACATGCCTACGAAGTTTGCCAGCATACCATCATTTGCCAAAGTCTGCATCTGTTCCTGCATGCCGATCTTATGGTCGTTGAACCACCATGCTGAACCGTGCTGTAATTTACCTCTGATTCCATCGCCCTGGAAACAGTTCATTGTTGTTACGATACCGGCATTGTCAGCTGGGTTTAATGAGTAAATGATTGTTCTAGGCAGGTTGCCTTCCTTATTAAGACTGTCAAGGAAGTCAGCCATTTCTGAAGTTGGTGCATAGTTGTTGATTGTATCGAAACCTGTATCTGGTCCAAGCTTATTGAACATATCAGTGTTATTGTCTCTCTTACAACCATAGTGCAGCTGCATAGCCCAACCCTTAGCATGGTATACAGTAGCAACATGTCTCATGAAGGCTGTCTTGAACTTCAGTTCTTCTTCTCTTGTAACCTTTTCGCCAGAAAGTCTCTTGGCAAAGATTCTTTCGATTTCTTCTTCACTTGCTGGATTGTACATTACATATTCCAGAGCATGGTCACTGGCCTTACAGCCCATTGATTCAAAGAAGTTGATTCTTTCATCAATTGCAGCACACAGTTCCTTGAAACTGTCGATCTTTCTGCCTGTTACGCCTTCCAAGCGGGCAATGTAATCAAGGTAGTCAACCTTTTCAATGTTATTGGCCTTGTCAGGTCTGAAACATGGAACGATGACTGTCTTAATTGTCTTGTCTTCCTTTATTAACTGATGATAATGTAAGTCATCACATGGATCATCTGTTGTACAGATGATGTTTACCTTTGAGTCTTCCAGGATCTTTCTTACTGTCAGAGTCTTCAGAACTTCATTACACTTGTTGAAGATTTCTTCAACGTTATCTTCAGTTAATGGTTCATAGATGTTGAAGTATCTCTGTAATTCCAGATGTGACCAATGGTACAGTGGGTTACCAATTAAGTGTGATAAAGTCTTGGCCCAAGCCTTGAACTTTTCCAGATCACTGGCATCACCTGTGATGTACTTTTCATCAATGCCGTTAGCTCTCATCTGTCTCCACTTGTAGTGGTCGCCACCGAGCCATACTTCAGTAATGGTCTTGAACTGTCTGTTGTCATAGATCTCCTTCTGAGAAATGTGACAGTGGTAGTCAATGATAGGCATTTTGGCAGCGTAGTCATGATATAAATGCTTGGCTGTCTCATTGCTTAGCAGAAAATCTTTTCCCATGAATTCTTTCATAAAATGTCTCCTATCTTTGTACGGCTGCATTGCCGTTTGAACTTATGAATTCTAATATTTCATCCTCAGAAAGTACTGAAGCATCACCATACAGAGTATGTTTTAATACTGATGCGGCTAAGCCGAACTTCAGAGCGAACTTAGGATGATTGTAATCCTTTAACAAACCGTGAATGACA
>JAFUCG010000028.1 GCA_017459795.1 Erysipelotrichaceae bacterium
GAAAAAGTCGTCAAGCAATACATGAACAGCTATCAGAACAATGCCTTATTAGCCTTACAGTCTGATGCCAACATGATGGTAATGCTCAGAAACCCGATGTTACTGACCATGTTCTGTAACAGTTTTGACGGTTCCAACTATGACTTCCAGATGGATAACCAGGCTTTATTAACGCCTGGTGAACTCATTGAGAAATGTGTCATTGCTCAGTTAAGAAAGACTGACAGTGTAAACATAAGATCATTCTTTACTACCATGTGTCTTTTCCCAATGGCCGTGGCTGAAATGTACTATAACAATAACCTGCTCAACATGACAACCAGTCGAATTGATCTGACAAAGTCAGTAACCTCATTAATGAGCAGTTTTGACATTGACTCCCTGGAGGCTTTCTATTTACTGGAATACGCTGACAAGTGGGAATTAGAAGTTACTGATGAAGAACTTGAAGATCTGATTAGTTTCTTAAGAAACAGAAAGCCATTGGAAGTCAGAAATGAACTTACCTCATTTGAAAAGATCATGAGCAAGGTATTACAGTTTTTCACCGTTGACGCTGAAAGAAGCAGAGTTGGTGGCGGCGTATACCGCTTTGACCATCAGACCTCATTAAACTGGTATATTTCCTATGGCATTTACATCATGGCTGAATTATGGCCGGACAGATTCCAGGAAATAATCAGTGAAATATCCGATAACGTAGACATAACCAGTGAAAACACTGATGACTATGAGGAACAAAGTGAATTCATCTTTGATCTGATCAGAGATTCAGAAAACGATGAAGTATACCGCAAGTTTGCCAATAAGCTGTTTACCAGACACTTTGCCATCAAGACTTCGAGATTATATTACATAGCCACCGGCTGTATCAGTTTATATGACAAGTCAAAAGTCACAGATGAAGAATATGCCGACGATGTGGCTTCATTCTGTTACTCCTTATATTCCTTAGGCAACAGAACGCCGGCTTCATTAAAGGAAACTGACATTGTTGAGGAATATGGCAAGAAGCTTGATTCAGTTCTCAAAAGAGCTGAAAGAATTAAGGATGAAGAAGTCCGTTCCGTAACCATCGCTAAAATCAATACGATTCAGGGTGCCCTTTGTCTGGCAAGATACCGACTTTATAACATTGCTCATCCTGATAAAACTGAAGAGGAACAAAATCATCTTACTGAGTTAGCCAGGGAAGCTGAGAAATATCAGATCATGGCCTTAACGACCAGAGAAGATGTCATCGTTAACGGTTCAGGAAGATACAGTGATGAGATGAGAGGCAGAATTGCCCACTCCTATACTTCACTTGGTACGATTCAGTACTATCTGAAGGACTACGATAAATCAATTGAATATCACAAGCTGGCCTATGACACCAGACTCGAACTAAGCAATGATACTAAAGTTGCCGAAGACATCAGAGATGATGCCAGATTAAGATTATCAATCAACCTTAACCGCATTAACGGTTCCCTTTTAACCAAGGGTAATGTATCTGAAGAAGTTCTTAATGAAATATTTGAACGTGAGATCTTACTGGCCGATACCAATAAGATCGAACCGGAAATGAATGCTCAGATTAACAACTTTGCCAGAGAAGTTCGCTTAGTATACAAGTATCCGCAGATGCAGAAAAAGGCTGAAGAAGTCTTTGACCACATTAACGATGCCTATGGCCGCATGTTTGGCTATCAGAGTGATCAGTTAAAAGACATTGAAACACTGTTAAAGTATTATACAACCGTGCCTTCAATCATCAGACACTATAAGGATGAAATCAGAAACTTCATAGAAAGTGAGCCATTCCAGAGAATCGTTAAGTTGTTTAATAGTGGCAATTCACTGACTGACATAAAGGAAGTCAATGAACTGGCTGAGCATTGGGATTACCGTAAGAAAATGGCTGATGGCGGTGAAAGACAGGATATCACAAAAGAAGACGAATTCGTTAATGAACACCGTGATGAAATCATTGACTGTTTCCATAAGTTAGGAATGTTAGACGAAAAGACTGACATACCGTTAATGCCAGACTACGTATTACCTTTAGGCGGCTTTGGCAAGTCAAATCTTAGAAGATGTCTTTTAGCTGAAAAGACCTGTACCAGATTCCCTGACAAGAAAATAACCGTTGTTTCATTATCCAGTCAGCGTCCGATAACCAAGGAAAATGAATTTATGGATATAGCTGACTTTGCCGGTGAAGCCACGACCGAATTTGAGGAAATGGATGCCGCAATGCGCGAAGCCTATGACTTAAAGAAGGCTTCAAAGGTAAAGGAACATTTCAAGGGCAATGAAAAGAAGCACTGGATAAAAGCTACCTATGAATCAGATGACAAGTTACGTGACTACCACAATCTGAGTGCACCTTGTACTGATCCAAACAGAACGAGAGCCAATACCGTTGATACATTCAAGCACTTCTTAAAGTGCTACAAGGTAAAACCGGGAAGTACGGTATTCCTGTTATCTACTGCCCTGTATGAACCATATCAGACCTACTGTCTGTTGCCTCAGGCAATTGAATATGGCGTAAAGATATTCTTCGTCGGCGGCAATTACAAGGAAAATGATGATGAAATCCTGGCAACCCTGTGCTTGGTAGATCTGAAGAGCGCAGTTAATGCCATGTATGAATTCACTAAAACCTATAAGGAGAATGAATGATGCTAAATCAGTTTTCCAGAACAGAATTAATATTCGGTGAAGAGAAGATGCAGAAGATTCACAACTCACGCATAGCTGTATTTGGCTTAGGTGGGGTTGGCGGCTACGTTGTGGAAGCTTTGGCCAGAAGTGGCGTCGGTACTTTAGACTTAATAGATAATGATACTGTTTCCCTGACGAATCTTAACAGACAGATCTATGCCTTACACTCAACCATTGGCCAATACAAGACCGATGTAGCCGAAGCAAGGTGCAAGGACATTAATCCTGACATCATCATTAACAAGTACAGCACCTTCTACTTACCGGAAACAAAGGATCAGTTTGATTTCAGTCAGTATGACTATGTGGTTGACTGCATCGATACCGTAACCGGCAAGATTCAATTGGTCTTACAGGCTCAGGAGGCCAATGTACCAATCATCAGTTCCATGGGTACAGGCAATAAAAAAGACCCGTCAAAACTGCAGGTAACTGACATCTATAAGACCTCAGTTGACCCATTGGCCAAGGTCATGCGTCATGAGTTGAAGAAAAGAAACGTGAAAAAGCTGAAGGTTGTTTACTCAACCGAATTACCAACCGTACCTGATGAAAAGGCAGCTGACGAACTCACTGAAGATTCCACCAAGAGATCAATACCAGGTTCAAATGCCTTTGTACCGCCAAGTGCCGGTTTATTAATAGCCTCAGAAGTAATCAAGGACTTAACAAAAGAGTAGCTTAACAAGCTACTCTCAGTTTGTTGACAAAAGATAATAAACAAAAAGGATAGA
>JAFUCG010000029.1 GCA_017459795.1 Erysipelotrichaceae bacterium
CAACTTAAATGAAAAAGGATATAATTCCATGGTTATTTGTACTGGAGAGCAGAATCTTACACAGTATTTGAATAAGTACTCAAACATGGTTGACGGTGTGTTAATAATACCGGGGACAGAAGATTTGAAAGAATTATATGGATTCAATAAGCCAGTAGTATTTGTAGACCGCTTTATTGACGGAATGGAATTTGATTCTGTTACAGTTAATAACCAAGAAGGGACTCGTAAACTTACACAATTACTAATTGATAATGGCCATAAACATATTGCAATTATTGTTGGTGATAATAATTTTAATGTTGGCCTTGGACGTCTTGATGGTTATATTCAGTGTTTGAAGGAAAACCATTTAAAGATAAAACAATCATACATAAGAAAAGGAAAAATGATAGAAGGCGTTGGATATAAAGAAACAAAAGCACTGCTTGAATTGCAGAATCCACCTACAGCTATTATTGCCTGTAATAACAAATTGGCTCTTGGGTGTGCTAACGCTTTAAATGAATTGCATTTAATATGTGGTGAAGATATGTCTATAGTTGCTTTTGACGATTCTGATATGGCAAAAGTATACGGCCCAGGGCTTACTGTTGCATTTGCCCCTAAAGAAATGCTTGGTAAAAAATCAAGTGAACATTTACTTTCACTTATAGAAAACAAACCTGTCGATAAACATGAACTCATTGATGTTGAAATCAGAATCAGAGGAAGTATAAAGAAACTATGCTAACCAATGGTTTGTTGACTAGATTTATCTGGTATCTATAAAAAAGCAATTCTTTAACGAATTGCCCTTTTCTTATTCTCTGAGCTAAGCCGTGCGCCTAATCCTCGACAGTACTGCGGGTATTAACCCTCATCAGGTGGGCGTTAGGAGCAATGCTCCACGTTTCCTGAACCTTTAGCTCATTGATAATATAGCATATTGTATAGTATTATCGCAACTTATTAAGTGTTTCATAATTCGAGCTTTGTCCATTCTTGTCTTCTTTTTTAATTTATATCACTTTGAATATAATAAAGCGGTTTTAATACTTCAACCAAGTGATTACCCCAATGACTGTCAAAGTACAATTTCCAGTAGTATAGTGCATCAGCAAGTGCACCATTTTCGTAACACTCCATGCCTACCGCTATATCTGCATATATGTCTTGTAAGGAATCAGATATACAGCTGATACAAATTGAAGATTAATCATATGTATTAAATACTGTCCAGAAACGGTCTTCAATTTTAACCTTAACTTTTACTTTTCGTTTAAATGAAGGCCTGAATTCATCAATGGTATCGATTGGCAGATCTTCATATTCAGGAAGATTTATTCCAGCTAAATATAACTTTAATAGTTTTAAAGTATATTCATTTACATTGAATCTTGTAACTACATTATTCTCTATAAAAGAGCAGTAGTATTTACATAACATATAAAAGATTTCTGCAAGAACTTTAAATTGCTTATAACTGATTTCTGTCATACTCTCCCTCCCATCTGCTTGTGTGTAAAATGTTTCTTAATCATATTTATTAAAATAGTGACATTTGGTCGTACTCACATTTATACCACCTTTTAACGGTAGTGATTCCTTCTTCTTCCAGCAATCTAAATATTTGATTCTTAGCTGATATAATTCTGTTTGTGTTTTGATCTGACTTATCATATCGATTATCAACACGATAACATCTGTTCCAGTAATCACCTTCTTCATTAATGTAGAATGAAAGCAATTGATAATGCCTGTTAGGTTCACTATTATTGGTTCTTATCCAATTAAATTTAAAATCTAATATTTCTGGATATCTCAACTCTAAAATGGCTTCTTTTATTGCCTGTAAAGTAGTTTCAGATATTGTATATGTCTCTGTCACTTGCTTATTGAGATCATGTTTGGAAGTAGATATTTCTAAGTTTGAAGAGCGCCGATCCCTAATTTCAAGCGAGAAAAAATCATCAAATAAATGTTCCCAGTTTCGATGCTCAAATATTATGTCATCAAGTAAACGGTAATATAGACCTTTTTTCTTATACTCCTCTGTAGTGGCAATACAATCCCCAGCATGGATAATAAAACTGAAATATAATTTCCGCATGTATTCTGAAACACATGAATCAGAACTAATTCTACTAATATACTCCTGCTCAGTCTCTTCTTCAGACCTTATATAATTATGTATATTGCTTTTAAGATCTCCGCCTATATCAAAGATAGAAAAGTTTTCGTATATCTCATCTACAGTACAACCTGAATAATTAATAGTTTCAGCAATTATGAACAATGGGTTTATGAATTTAGCTGAATCGCCAGAACAAGCACTAATAATATGATAAAAAAGAGGCATTCCATTCTCATCATACTGGTCTTTCATCTTTTCATAACAGAACTTGACTGCTTGTTCTTCAAATACATCTACCGAATATATTTTACATACTTCGAATGCATTTCTAGGTAAAGCGTACTTACAGTTGTCAGTATCAGATTCTACAATATATTTATCTATGTTAGGTGAGTATCTTAATATACTATATTCATGATTATGTACAAGCGCCTCAGTTGTTTCACCAATATAGCGTATTATTGACCCTGATGGTATTCTTGTTATTCTATTATTTTCCACTTCTCATTCGTTCCTCCTTTTCCTTCATTACTGTGCGCCTCCTGCAACACTGTTAATAACCATTTACAGCTATAGTTTATATACTGTGTTGTGCAAAAAAAATGCCTTTCTTCTACCCTGATGCTTATGAAATGATATTTTTTTACTGTTAATCTGGCAGAAATAATAAAGAATAGTGTAAAATAAGTATAGTTCATTGTATTTACACTTTTGGAGGCATATTTATGAAATATGGTTACATCAGAACAGTACCAAGCGATAAGACCAACTCACTAGAAATGCAGGTTGAGATTCTTCAGACTGTTCCTGGCATTCTTTTCTTCAAAGATAAGTGCGGTATAGATGGCAATAAAAAAGAACTCAATAGGCTTCTCTCCCAGCTAAGACATGGAGATGAAGTTTACATTACTGAGTTCAGTAGAATTGCTAAAAACGCTGTTGGCTTGATGCAAGTCATCAATAAGATCGATATGGCTGGTGCAACACTTATTTCCACAGAAGACGGTTATAATACTTCTAATGAAGAAGCACCTGCCCTGTTGGATGCTATAAAGCAATTATCTCTAATGGAAAAGGCTATTTCACGTGAGAGAAAACGTGTTTCTTATGTTGCTACAATGTCTGGAAAATACTCTGGCAGAAATAGGCATAAGGTCGATTTTGAGCTTTTTGACGAGCTTTTTACCCAGTATTCAAACAAGAATATTACCCTTACAGAATTCGCCAGACAGCTTAAAGTAAGCCGCCCTACAGCATATAAAATGATAGCTGAATATACAGATAAGAACATTGACGCAACGTTCTTTTAACAGCAGCATAATAAATAGAGTGACTACGGTCTTCGGACTCAAGCCACTCTATTATTTATTCAAAATATGCTGTTATACTCCCTTTACCTAACTCTGGGAGATTATCGATATGACCCATCCTTGTATAACTATAAAATGTTTTAAATGATTTATAGAATATAACAAGACAGTCATCACCAAATAACATTATATCCCCCGCATTTATATGTTTAGGACATGATTGATATGCCGGCAGTGAATAATCCATATAAACATACTTTTCATTGCCATTTAATTCTGCCATTCTGTATTCCTGTGGAAAATGAGCTTTAAAACATCTTGTCGTTTCATTTTCTTCATAATGAACTGAATATTCTATTCCATTTATAATAACTACCATCAACCTACTCCTTTGGCAAACAATTATTTACTCCTCAAAGACATCAAAGCCATATTTTGTAATGTTATGGTCATATGCTTCCTGAACTTCGTTAAAAGAAACATATAGCTCATGCTCATATGGCTCTTTTCCTTCATACCATGGGCCACTTATCTCACACTGTCCTAATTTATCAAATCTAGGATAACCAGTAAACCCTTTATGTCCCCATTTGCCATTCATATGTATTTCTTTCCCAACAAACCTGAATACAATGTCTTTATATATGCATGTACCATCATTTAAATATGGGAGCTTATACCAATCGGCTTCAACCTCTACTTCATTAGCTGATACAGGCTCCTCACCTTCCAACCAATAATATGCCCATACTTTTCCTTCAGCAGTAATATCAATGACTGCTTCTTCTCTGCGGCCATCTTTTCTTATTCCACCGAACTCGTTGTTCATATTCAAAGTTGCGAAATCAAAATCAAATCCCTTTTCGCTTGTTGTTCTGGTGCAGAAAGCTCTGTCAAATCTACCAACACCTTCAATAGGTTTGCCTTCAAAATAACCTGTTACCTTACCAGAAACATAACAGTTTACACCGTTTGGCCATGCATTAAAATGATCAAGTGTTACTGTTGGAAAGAATTCGGCTGTAAAATTGAGTATGTCTCCTTCTTTGACTGTTATTCCTTTCTGTGTATAAACTACACTCATTTCATCATATTCACTACTGAAGCCATATGAGACCGGATCATTAGACAATTTATGATATGGTACAATGATATCATTTTTATTATGTGCGGCTAACTGATAAGTATACCCACCTTTTTGATAATCCAATGGTCTGTCGCCTAAACGACATATTCCAACCCATCTGGTCTTATCAGGGTCACTATGTCTGTAATAATAATATGGTTGCCCATCTACAAAGAACTCACATACAACGGAGTTCAAACTGTGAATAGCAAAACCATCACGCTCATTTTGAAATACATCAGGTTCACTTTTCAGATAATCTGCCTTATACTCGGTAAACTCAGTAAATAATGGTAAATCTGTGTTACTTTTAAATACTACCTTACTGGCCATTTTTATTCCTCCACGATATCAAATCCTAGTTCTTTAATGTAGTGGTCATATGATTCCTGCACTTCAGTAAAAGAAAAGTAATACTTATGGTTATATGGTGTTTTACCCTCGTACCATGGACCACATACTTGTACCTGCCCTGGTTTATCAAATTTCGGATAACCAGTCCAGCCTTTTGTTCCCCACTTACCATTTACGTGTATTTCCTTGCCTGCAAAACGGAATGTAATTTCTTTGAACATACATGTTCCGTCATCAAGATATGGTACTCTATACCAATCTGCTTCAACTTCTACTTCATTAGTTGCGATTGGTTCTTCACCTTCCAACCAATAGTATGCCCAAGCCTTGTCTTTTGTTAAGATATCAACAACACAGTCTTCTCTTCTGCCATCTTCTCTGATTCCAGCTAACTCATGGTTAAGATTTAATCCTTCAAAATCAAAGAAGAAACCTTTTTCCTTATATTTCTGCCCTACAAATGCCCTATCTGCTCTGCAAATTCCCTCAACAGGCCTACCGTTGAAAGTGCCTTTTGCAAAACCTGATAAATAGTATACTGACTGACCATACCATATATTGCCATGATCAACAAAAGCCATAGGAAAATACTCTGCTGAATAGCTTAATATATCTGACTCTTTTACTTCGATATGATCTTCATAATAGCGTATTTGCATTTTACCATCTTCACTGCTGTACCCATAGCATAACGGATCATCACCTAATTTTGCATATGGGACCACAGGATCATTTCTATGAGGTGCAGCCAACTGGTAAGTATATCCACCCTTCTGATAGTCAAGAGGCCCATCTCCTAACTTTGCAATACCTACAAACCTCGTCGATGCTGGATTGCTATGTCTGTAATACATATATGGCTGTCCCTGATCAAAGAACATGAAATGAGTTGGATTAAGGGCAAGAGTTGCATGATCGTTCCTATCAGTATTAAACATATCTGGTGCACTCTTAAGAAAGTCAGCGTTCAATGGCTTGAATTCAGTAAACAACTCCCTGTCATCTTTTTTATTAAACAGTACTCTTTTAGCCATGAGTGTCTCCTTAATCTAGATCTTCACCATTTGAAGCAATAACTTTCTTGTACCAATAGAAACTATCTTTTCTGTATCTGTTAAATGTTCCGTTGCCATAATCATCTGAATCAACATAGATAAAGCCATAACGCTTTTTCATTTCACCAGTTCCAGCAGATGTCAGGTCGATGCAGCCCCACATCGTATAGCCAATCAAGTCGACGCCATCATCGATTGCCTCTCTCATGGCTTTGAAATGTGAGCGCAGATAATCAATTCTATAAGGGTCATGTACAGTTCCATCTTCATTTAAAACATCATAAGCACCTATACCATTTTCAACAATCATCATCGGAATATTGTATCTACCATATAAAACATTAAGAATGTATCTTAAACCCGTAGGATCTATCTGCCAACCCCAGTCATTAGCCTTTAAATACGGATTTTTAACTCCTTCAATAAGACTTGGCAGTGGTTCAACATCTGGAAGTGTTGTTTTAGCAATTGACTGATAGTAAGAGAACGAGAAGAAATCAACAGTGCCTTCTTTCAGTATTGCTTTATCTTCGTCAGTGATCTCTAACTTAACCCCAAGATCTTTCCACATCTTTTCAGCGAAGAATGGATATTCTCCTCTGACCTGTACATCTCCACAGTAATATGTATCCGTCTGCCAGTTCCTTTCAGCTTTTAATACATCTTCAGGATTGCAGCTATACGGATAAGCCGGATTCATGGCAATCATATTTCCAATCTTAAAGTCAGTATTGATCTCATGGCCAATTTTTACTGCCCATGCACCTGCAACAAGCTGGTTATGTAGTGCCTGATATCTCAACTGCACATCATCAACCTGATTTACATATGTTTCCGTGCCTTCATTTCTAATTCCAAGCACAAGATAATTACCCACTACCCATGTTCCAATATTTATTTCATTGAAGGTAAGCCAGTATTTAACCTTATCCTTATATCGTGTAAATACTGTTCTGGCATACTTTTTAAAAATATCTATAAGTTTTCTATCAGCAAAACCATTGTACTTATTGGTCAATGCCAAAGGCATTTCATAGTGTGATAATGTTACAAGTGGCTCAATTCCATACTTATGACATTCGTCAAATACCTTATCATAAAATGCCAGACCTTCTTCATTTGGTTCCTCTTCTTCACCAGTTGGATATATTCTGCTCCAGGCAATAGACATTCTATATACCTTGAAACCCATTTCAGCCAATAAGGCAATATCCTCTTTATAATGATGATAGAAATCGCTTGCTACTCTATTTGGGTAATAATATCCTTCGACTGTTTCTTTTGTTATCTTTCTAGGCTCAGTATGTGATCCATTGGTAAAGACATCATCAATGCTCAAGCCTTTACCACCTACGTTATATGCACCTTCGATCTGGTTTGCGGCTGTTGCCCCTCCCCACATAAAGTTTTCTGGGAATTTTCTCATTTTATTATCCTTTCTTTATCAATAAAGCCTGTCTACCTTTACAGATAAACAGGCTCAAATACATATTATTATCTGAAAGTTTTACCTTTTAGTACTATTTCATATTATAATTATTTTGCAACTTCAGCTGCTGCTTCCTTATCTACTAACTGCTTGTCATATGCTTTGACAAATGGTAACCAGATTAGTGCGCAAACTAATAACATTACGATGTGGCAGATAACTGCGGCAACTGGAGTTGTACTTGACAATACAGAGTTCAGAATCGGAGGAGTAGTCCAAGGTAATACAACACCTGTGAATCTTCCAACTAAACCTACTGAGATTGCTACATACCAACATGTGATACACCATGCTGTTGATAATACCATAGGGATAATCATTAACGGATTAAACATACAAGGGAATCCAAACAGAATCGGTTCACCAATTCCAAATAATGCTGGAACTAAACCAACCTTGCTTACCTGTTTAATCTGTTTTGATTTACACATAATTAAGCCTAATAAACATGGGATCAACAAACAACTTCTGCCACCTGGGCAACAGATCATGTTGAATTCAAATTCAATGATATTTGGAATAGGTAAATTAGCCTGATATGCTGCTAAGTTTTCTGCACCTGCCGCAATGATTAATGGATTCATTACACCTTCAACTGTTGTTGAATGTAAACCTGGCCACATGATTGCTGCTGCCAAACAGATAATTAACATGTATCCGCCATAGCTTAAGCCAATCTTTGATAATGGAATCTGAATCATACCATATACAAATCCTGCAAAGCTACCATATGATGTTGATGCAAAAACACCATCGATAACACCAGCTAGAATACAGATGATGATAGCAGGAATCAAAGCTGCGAAGCTTTCTTCAACAAATCTTGGAACACTATTAGGCATTTTAATTCTTACATTATGATCAATTAAGAATTTTACACAAGCAGGAACTAAGATACCTACTAATAATGCAGTAATTAGGTTAGATGTTCCAACGGCTGATGCAGCAATGTTACCGTCTACTAATGGAGATAAAATAAAGAATACTCCAGTTGTAATAGGAATTGTAACAAGATTCTGCTTTAAGCCAATTCTGTTACCGTAAAAATATGATAATGTCATAACTACCCATAAAGCATATGCACCTGATGTTAATGCATTTACTTTACCAAGTAATCCGACCAAACCAGGAACGTCATTGATCCAGGTCTGCCAAGGTCCAATGTCAATACACAGAATCATTACGGCAAATGATCCGATGATAAGTAATGGCATTGTAGCCTGCATTGTTGTTGCGATAGCACCAACAACATTGTTACTTTGTAGTTTCTCACCGATTGGTATTAAAACAGCACCAACCTTTTCTGACATTTTGTCAAAGAAGCTACTCTTTTCAACTTTTTCAGTCATTTTCTTTCTCCTTTTCCTTTTTATTTTTTAATTTTATTTAAAGCTGCAGTCAGTACAGCTTCACCATTAACCATACCGTAGTCAAATGGTTCAATGACCATTACTGGGATTTCACCATTTACCATCTGCTCTATCTTTTTCTGCTGGAATCTAAGCTGTGGCCCGAGTAATACAATGTCGGCATTGCCAACTACGTCTTTTGCATCAGAGATAGAATAAGCATTAACAACTGCTTCGATACTCCTGTCTTTGGCAGCTTGGATAATATTATCTGCTAGCATCCCTGTACTTGCTCCAAACTGACAGATTA
>JAFUCG010000030.1 GCA_017459795.1 Erysipelotrichaceae bacterium
CTTTATTTTTTTCCTAATTCTTGCGTTCGCTTAGTACTATCTTTGTTTTTCCGTACTTCCGAAACTCGTTTTAATTGACGTTTGTTTCTGTTTGTTTCTCAAAGAACAAGTCCCTCATTTTGAGGAATTTCGCCCGCGCTCTTTTCGGCGCGTGCTTTAATATACTACATCACCAACCCACCCTTGTCAACAACTTTTTCAAAAAATTTTCAATATTTTTTTGACCTCATTTTGGACCTTATTTTAAAGGCTTTTTTGACATTTACAAATTAAAAGGACCATATGGTCCTAAAAATATTTTTTATTTTTATAGCCTAAAATTTTGCCTATTTTTACCGGCTTTGCATCCGGGAATTTTTTCTTCAATTGCTTAAGCATTCTGTCGAATGATCCTTCCGGTGTGCGCTTGTAAACTTTATTTCTGAATGACTTACCAAGATACAGTTCTGGAGTCGTATATCTGGCAAGACCCCAGCCATATGGTTCACCATTCTTTCCGGTTTCATACTCGAAGTCACAGGTAATGGCATATGTCTGCATCTGCAGTCTGGTCATGATCGTATCAAAACCACCCTTGCCTTCCTTGCCCCAGTATCCGGTTCTTTGCCTGATCACCTTGGATATAACTGACTTCTGCTTTATTAGTTCTTCGTAGATGTTCTTATCAACCATCTCAACCTTGAGTCCATCATCTTCTCTGGAATCAAAGTCATAGCCATCTCTTCTGAAATTGGCGAAGTCAGGGAACCACTTCGTTGAAATGAAGCCGGCCTTGCCATTGAAGAACTTGCCATAGACACAGTTTCCCATTCTTAAAACCGGTCCCTTCCATTCCCATGGCCCTTCCTGCTTGGTAAACCATAGTTCTACTGGAGTATGTTCCTCTATTGAGAAACCTTCGACCTCGTTGGCAAAAAAAGGCAGAAAGCCGATGTCCTGCACGGCATTATAGATGTCTTCTGCGCTTCTTATTACCCAGTTCATTATCTGAATTGCCCACCTATCAGAATTATGATCAGTATTGATATGGCCGTCATGAGTAACGGTACTAATAATTTCAGTTTCATGTTCTAACCTCTTATACGGCTAAATTGTATCACACTTTTCTGATGGCATCCATTATCGTAATATGGCTGGCCTTACAGGCCGGATAGATGCCACACAACCCTCCTGCCACTAGTAACCTGACTATGTCTGTTAAGCACTTATGGTAATCTATTCTGATGCTCATTAACCCGGACAGATTTATTAACCCGACAAAGCTTATTATTAATAACCACCCAATAAATGTACCAAGAGCAAAGACCATGAAGCTTTCCATCAGGAATTCGATATAGATGTCATTATTACCGGCTCCCATGGCTTTCTTAATGCCTATTTCATAGGTACGGTCTCTGATGTTTGATAACATGCTGTTGATCATGCCAATTAATGATACAAGTAAACTAACAGAGGCTATGAACATCAATACGTTACTGATCATCTCCGTAAGTAGTGAAGTTGTACTAACTAACTGGCTCTGATTAATGAGCAGATAATTTCCTTCACCCAATACCTCATCAAGATAGCCGTCAATGTATCTGGCATTATTAATAAAATAATATGTTCTGTTAACTACGCTATTACCAAAGTCATAGCCAGACGGTATCAATACGCTGTCATTAACATCCACAAACAGATTGTCATCTGATTCTTCCAGAATCCCCTTCACCCTGAAACTTATGCCGTTTATCGATATCTTATCGCCAACTGACGATACCCCTAGTTTCTCTGAAACCTTACTGCCCAATACGGCATAGTTATTGTTATATTGAATGTCGCTATCATCAAGGAAACTTCCCTGCCTAAACTGTAAACAAAACATCCTGCCAAGATCTGCATCACAGCGTGCCACCACATGATCATCATTATTGTAGGAAAAGAATACCGAAGCTGTTTCCAGGTCAAATTCATTAATGAAATCTTCAAACCACTTATCATTGACCTCTTCATTGGAAAACACCTGCAGCATCGTAACGTTAAGGCCAAGATTACCTAACTGTTCATCAATACTTCTGATCACATTATCAGAAAGGATGCTGACCATAAGGATCAGAAATACGGCCATGGCATTTGCCACGATGTTCAGATAGAACTGACGGCGGTGATACCAGATGTTACTTACTAACCACATGGCCATTCTCCAACACGATCATTCTTTCAGCCTGAGAGGCTATTTTCTCATCATGAGTAACAATTACGGCCGTTACGCCATAGTTTCTTAAGTCAGCCAGTAACTTAACTATGTTACTGGCATTCTTTCTGTCCAGGGCTCCTGTTGGCTCATCAGCTAAGACAACCTTTACCCCACTTACCAGGGTTCGGGCAATGGCCACTCTCTGTTTCTGACCGCCGGACAACTGGTCAGGTCTGAAGTTTCCATATCCCTTTAATCCAACCATGTTTAACTGTTTATCCAGAAAGCTCTTATCAACGTTTTTCTTCTGATATATTAACGGTAACCTTATGTTTTCATAGACATTAAGATATGGCAGTAAGTGAAATTCCTGAAATATCATTCCTACTTCATTACGGAAGAAGTCTGTCATCATTTTTGAATCAAAGTCATTTACCAGCTTATTATCATATAAGTAAAGACCTTCATCACATTTCGTATAACCGGCCATTATGTTTAACAATGTTGTCTTGCCGCTGCCGCTGTGACCGGTGATGGCTGTAAAGCTGTTATCCTTGATATCAATGCTTACCTTATCCAGGGCCTTTACAACAGTATCACCCACAACATAGTTTTTACATATGTCAATTAACCTGATCATCTTCCAGCACCTTTCTGATGGTTTCATTAATGATGCAGACACTTTTCCCTTCCAGATTTACTCCTTCGATGACTGCGTTATTCTCATCACTTCCTCTTACATTTACCTTTATTAAATACTTACCAGTTTCATCAGGTTCACTTAGCCATTGGCCATCAAGAAGATAATAACCGTTAACTGTTTCATAGATGGCTCTCTTATCTACCAGTAAGACATTATCCATGC
>JAFUCG010000031.1 GCA_017459795.1 Erysipelotrichaceae bacterium
TCGCTATTTTTCCAGCTTTTCTAATAACGAACGATGAAGATATTATGCTGAAAATCATAAATGATAAAGCGAGCATTATAAAACTCTTCTTAGCATTCCTTACAATGCTCAGATATATTCTGGTTATTATGTTCATATTAATTCCTTTTTAAGCGCTTTTTATATGGCGCTTTCAATTACATTTCAAATTTATACTCGTAAATTTTTCCCTGATATTTTCCTGTATCAACTTGAAAAACTGCATTCATCAACACTTTATTATTATTGGCTTTTTCATACTCAATACTTACAAGCCTCAGACTGGAAGCAGATATCTGATCAACATACTTGCTTTGAATTTGAACATCTACAGTAAAACCATGTTTCCCCTTAACTATGAGATTATACAGTTCTCTGTTATTATCATCTTTTAACTCGTTTCCCTGTGAAATGTTCTCAACAATATCTGCAGTACCCTCGTAATTATATACACCACTGGTAGGAATCTTTGTTTTATCTCCACTTATTTCTAGTTGTACAAAATATTCAGCAGTCAGTTCTTTGAAATCTACGCAACCTTTATATAAAATATCTCCATGATCAAAAGGATGCGCTATTATAGCAGCTACTACACTATTACTAAAGTCATGACCTGGTTGTGATGGTAATATCTTTTCTTTGGTTAATATTGCCACCGGTATTAATGCACATAACACCATGGCAATAAACCATGCTCTGCTTTTATGGTGAACAACAGCTTTATTGTTATTCACTACTACTAACTGATTATTATTGTACAATTGAATTTCATTCTGTTTTACGTCTCCGCTGAGATTCAATAAATCATTAATATCTACTGATAATATTTCGCTAAGTCTTTCAATATTATTAAAACTTGGGTGACTAATATTGTTTTCCCATTTCGAAACAGCTCTACTGGATACACCTACTTTTTCAGCAAGATCCTCCTGTGTATAGCCTTTGTTCTTTCTGTAAAAACTGATTCTGTCCCCCAAGTTTTGTTTCATAACAACTACCCCTTATATTATATAACTGTAGATATTAATTAAGCTAACTTTTGATAAAAATAATATGTGTTTCCAGTATAATTACCTGTGGTTATTTTGACATACCCATAGACATAAGCTCTATGATCATTAGTTACCCCATAATGTACATTGTAGAGTATACATCCCCAGCATTATTGTCGTAAGAATAACTGTTTGTGTTTCTTCAATATCAATTGGTTTTTCAGGTTTATCTAATTCTTCTGCATCTCATAAAACTAAACCTCCTTAATGATTTATGCACTCTCATTCTATATTCGACACTTAAAAATGACCACGAACTTTTGGTTGGATTTAATATTTTTTCTATTTTCTTCATATTATGATATATTTATCTAGGTGATTTTATGAAGATTATACTTATCAGACATGCAGACCCTGACTATTCAATTGATTCCCTTACCCCTACAGGACACAAGGAAGCCAAATTACTAGGTGAATACCTAAAAGATAAGGAACTTGGCCATATCTTTGTTTCTCCTATGGGCAGAGCACAGAGAACCATGCAATATGTCCTGGATGCCAAAGGCTTTAATGACTATGAAGTTCTTGACTGGGTTCATGAATTTGAACCTGAGGTTAACATCAATAACGACGAGCTGAATACATCCTATGCTCATAAGAACGTTGATGAAAACGGTCAGGAATTTCCGAGAATTGCCTGGGACATGTACCCTAGAGCATTTGAAAAAGAACCAAGATACTTTGATTTACAGGACTGGCCTGACTCTCCAGTCGGCAGACACAGTGTCATCAATGAACAGTATGAATATGTAACCGGTGAATTTGACAAACTACTGGCAAGATTTGGTTATGAAAGAAAAGGCATGTTATATCATACGGAGCAAGGCAACCATGAAACACTGACAATCTTCTGTCACTTTGGTGTCAGCATGGTCATCCTTTCCCATTTGTTACATGTAACACCATTTGTATTATGGCAGGGCATATGTGCAGCTCCTTCATCAATTACTGAGCTGGTAAGTGAAGAAAGAGAAAAAGGAGTCGTTTCCTTCAGAGCACTGAAGATTGGCGCAACTCCTCATCTTGATGTAGTAAATCAGCAGCCAAGCTTTGCGGCAAGATTCTGCGAAACTTATGAAGATCCAGACAGGCATTAGCCTGTTTTCTTTATACGAAAAAAGGTGATTAAATCACCTTTATTTCCCGGGTAATTATTCAAAGTGTTCCGCAACACTTCTCAGTAAATCTATTATCGGTAAGTGCTGAGGACATACTCCTTCACACTGACCGCACTGGATGCACTCACTTGCCTTACCATGTTCATCTGCCAACATGTCATAATTAGTGAAGTTAATGGTCCAGCCCTTTTCTTCCAGGTCTTCTCTCATGTCTTCATTGTATAAGGAGAAATACTCTGGAATACAGATGTGCATTGGACAGCCGTCAGTACAATAGTGGCAGGCAGTACAAGGAACTGTGATCTTGCTGTTGATCATTTCCCCAGCCTTGAAACACATTTGTTTTTCCTCTTCTGTAAGAGGTGTGAAGTTCTGCATGTAACCTGTATTGTCATCTAACTGCTCAAGAGAACTCATGCCTGATAATACGACCATTACATTTGGCAGGCTGGCCACAAATCTGATTGCCCAGCTTGGTACTGACATCTTTTCATCATAATCTTTAAACAGCTTTTCAACATCTGCAGGTACCTTTGCTAATGTTCCGCCCTTTACAGGTTCCATTACGATAACCGGCTTATTATGTTTGGTTGCCACTTCATAACAGGCTCTTGCCTGGATCCACTGGCTTTCCCAGTCCAGATAGTTGATCTGTAACTGAACAAATTCCATTTCAGGATGCTTGGTTAAGATCTCATCCAGCAGTTCCGGTGAATCATGATATGAGAAACCGGCATGCTTTGCCAATCCCTTTGCCTTTTTGTCCAATAACCAGTTGAAACAGTCAAACTTTTCATATTTAGGTAACATGCTGGCTTCAATGCCATGTAACAGGTAATAATCAAAATAACCTGCACCGGTCTTTCTTAACTGTTCATTGAATACCTTATCTCTGTCTTCAAGTGAATTGAAGAATCCGGCATGTAACTTTGTTGCCAGGGTATAGCTTTCTCTTGGATAACGGCTGGTTAAAGCTTCCTTAGCTGCGTTTTCAGAATTAAAGCCATTATACATCCAGGCTGTATCAAAATAGGTAAACCCTCTCTCAATGAACATGTCTACCATTTTCTTCATTTCTTCAATGTTAATGTCTGCGTCATCGGACTTATTGTTTAACGGTAATCTCATTAAACCAAAGCCCAGTTTCTTTTCAGGTCTGAAATTCATATTGTCATGCTCTCCCTTTTTATGTCCATATTATAATAATCAGCCTATCATATTTAAAGGCTTTTTCCAAATAACCTCATCCATGTTATAATTATTTATGCGAGGATTTATGAATATGAGCAAGGGTTTATTTATCACCTTTGAAGGTGGCGAAGGCAGCGGAAAGACAACCGTATGCCGTTACATATACGAAAGACTTCTAGAAGAAGGAATTGATGCAATCTATTCCCGTGAACCTGGTGGCGTAGACATTGCTGAGCAGATCAGAAACGTCATTTTAAGTGTTAAGAACACTGCCATGGATGTCAGAACCGAAGCATTATTATATGCCGCAAGCCGTCGTCAGCACCTTGTTGAGGTCATCTTACCGGCACTTGAAGCCGGCAAGGTCGTCATCTGCGACCGTTTCATTGACTCTTCATTAGCCTATCAGGGTTATGCCCGTAACATTGGCATCGATGAAGTATGGCAGATAAACAAGTTTGCCATTGATGACTGCATGCCTGATATGACCTTATTCTTTGACGTTGAAGTTGAAACAGGTTTAAAAAGAATTTCAAACCGCGGTGATGGCTTGGACAGACTCGACAGAGAAAACGTTAACTTCCACCATAAGGTACATGAAGGCTATAAGATCGTATGTGAAAAATACCCTGAAAGAATCATAACCATAGATGCTTCTCAGAAAGTAGAGGATGTAGAAAAACAGGCTTACGAGCTTGTCATCAACAGGATAAGAAAGAATGTTTAAAGACACATTGAAGTCTCAGCAGCCGGTCGTATTCCGGATACTGGACAATGCCTTGAAAAACGATAATCTTTCCCACTGTTACCTGTTCACCGGGCCAAGAGGTACCCTTAAGCAGGAAACAGCTTTTCTGTTGGCTCAGAGCTTAGTATGTTCTCATAAAGTCGGTAACTGGGCATGTGAAGAATGTCTTGAGTGCATCAGAATAAAGAATGACAGCTATGTTGATTTCATATATCTTGACGGCTCCAGGGAATTACTTAAAATTGAACACATTAATACGATTCAGGACCAGTTTTCCCAAACTGCCTTGGAAGCAGCCGGCAAGAAGGTATTCATAATCAATGACTGTGAAAACATGACCCTAAAGGCAGCCAACAGCCTGTTGAAGTTCATTGAAGAGCCAAGTGACAACATGGTGGGAATCTTCGTTACTTCCCAGCCTGAAAGATTATTACCAACGATCATTTCAAGATGTCAGAAAATAAGTTTCCGTCCTCTACCGAAAACCATGTTCTATGACTTTGCCATTCAAAATGACATTGATCCGTTAAACGCACATCTGTTATCTGAACTGGTTCAGAATAAGGAACAGTTATTAGCCGTAAGTAATACATCCACCTATCAGAACGCAGTTAATTACTTCGTAGAGTTCATGACCTACTATTTCAAAAACAAAAAAACTGCTATGATATATCTGGAAAATAACCTGTTTAACACAAACCAGTCTGACCGTAAGTCAGACAGAGAATGTTTCCAGTATTTTCTGAATATCGCAACGGTATTTGCAGATGACTATCATGACAACATCGTCATTGATGATCAAAGCTGGGAAACGTTATTGAATACTGCCAGAGAAAAGAATTTTGATTCCGGGAAATTCTTAAAGGCAGTTACCACAGGAAAGGATGCCCTAATACATTCCGCAAACCTGTTACTGATAATAGATCAGTTCTTATACAACCTGTCAGGAGGTGAATAAACATGACCGAAATGGAACAGACAAACCAGAAAGTTTCAAATAAATATGTTGTTTCTGTCAAGTTCTCCAATTCCAAGAAAGCCTACAATTTCGGCACTGACGATGAAACCATAAGCTATGGTGACAAGGTCGTTGTTGAAACTGTCAGAGGCATGGAATTAGGTGATATCATAAGTGATTTAAGAGATTCATCCACATTCTCTTTAGGAATCGAATTAAAGCCTGTCCTTCGTAAGGCTACGGAAAAAGATATTGCCAACCATGAAGCCAACAAGGCACATGCACCTGAAGCCATGGCCAAGTGCCAGCAGTGCATTGAAAAGCTTGGCTTGGAAATGTATCTGATCTCAGCTGAATACACATTGGACAGATCAAAGGTAATTTTCTCATATGTTGCCGATGACCGTATCGACTTCCGTGAATTACTGAAACAGTTAGCCGCAATCTTCAAATGCCGTATTGAACTAAGACAGATTGGTTCAAGAGACAAGGCCAAGATCGTCGGCGGCTTGGGAACATGCGGCATGGAAACATGCTGTTCAAGATTCCTTGATGACTTTGACATCGTATCAATCAACATGGCCAAGAATCAGTTACTGGCTCTAAATACCCAAAAGCTATCAGGCCAGTGCGGTAAGTTAATGTGCTGTCTTAAGTATGAAGATGAAAACTACAAGTGCATGCGCAAGGGCTTGCCAAAGCTCAACGCAGCCATTGAATACGAAGGCGAGAAATACCGCATTACCAGCATGAACCTGTTGAATAAGACAGCTCATCTGGCAAACAGAAACAACGCTGTTGACATTACCCTTGATGATTTAAGAAAACATCTCAAGAAGAATGACGACAGAGACGACGAAGAAACTAACTAGCAATTGAACAAGCTTTCAATTGCTTTTTTGGAGGGGATGACATGAATAAGAATGCAAAGTTCTGGATAGCACTGTTATTAACAGGATTCCTTGGTCAGTTGGCATGGACCATCGAAAACATGTATTTTAATGTGTTTGTTTATAATACCATTTCAGCCAATGTTGATGTAATTGCCCGAATGGTTGCCTTAAGTGCCATTACTGCTACTGTTACTACCCTGTTCATGGGGTACTTATCAGATAAGATGGCCAAAAGAAAACTGTTCATCTGCTTAGGCTACATCATCTGGGGCTTTTCCCTTCTGGCTTTCGCTTTCTTAAGCATCGATAACATTACAAAACTGTTGCCAACGGTTAATGCCGTTGCCTTAGGCGGCTGGTTAGCCATAATCATGGACTGTATCATGACCTTCTTTGGTTCTACCGCCAATGATGCCTGTTTTAATGCCTGGGTTACCGACAGCACTGACAAATCATCAAGAAACAGAGTTGAAAGTGTATTGGCAACCTTACCATTACTTTCAATGCTGGTAGTGTTTGGCTTACTTGACGGCTTAACACAACAGGGACAGTGGAGTAAGTTCTTCATGATCGTTGGCATATTGGTTTCCCTTGGTGGCGTAATCGGTTTATTTGTCATTGATGAGCCAAAGATCGCCCCAACGGAAAACACCTCAGTACTGACAAATCTTGCCAATTCCATCACAAAGGAAAGCATTCTTTCCAACAAGGAACTGTATCTTTCTCTGTTATGCTTATTGTGCTTATCAGTATCAACTCAGATATTCATGCCATACATGATCATTTACATTACTGATTACTTACAGATAACCAACTATGCCCTGATATTGGGTATTGTCTTATTAGGTGCCAGTATCATTTCCATTCTGGCCGGCAGAATAATTTCCATCATGGGAGCTGATACCTTCTATGTTCCTTCAGTTGTATTATTAGCTGTCGGTCTGATCATGATGTTTTTATCAAGATCACCGTTCATGGTTGTTATAGCAGGATTGATCATGATGTCAGGCAACCTCATTGTTACTTCTCTGATCAATTCATCAATAAGAAACTATACACCTGTTAATCAGGTAGGCCAGTTCCAGGGCATCAGAATGATATTCGGAGTCATGTTGCCAATGATAATCGGACCGTTCATTGGCGCCTGGGTAATAAAGGGCAGTAATTCTACCTATGAAGATCTTGGTGTGATCAAGCAGGTTCCAACTCCTGGCATCTGGCTGGCCAGTGCCATAGTTGCCCTGTTGATCATCATTCCATATCACTTCATTCATAAGCAGCAGGCTGAAAAGCTGAAGCATCACCGTAATCTGGTAACACCTTTTGCGGAAAAAATGAATAAGAACAAACCTTTAACCGAATATCCAAGACCGCAGATGGTCAGGAACAGTTACATAAATCTTAACGGTTTATGGGACTACGCCATTACCAAGACAGCCGGCATACCGGTTAAATATGACGGCCAGATTCTGGTTCCATTCTCCCCGGAAACAACCCTTTCCAAAGTAAAGAGAACCTTATTACCTGATGAATATCTGTATTACCGCTGTGTATTCCTGATTCCTGAAGGCTTTAATAAGGGGTTGGTACACCTGAACTTTGGCGCAGTAGATCAGAAATGCCGGGTATATCTTAACGACAGTCTCATAGGTGAACATACCGGCGGCTATCTGCCATTCAGCTTTGAAATCAGCAAGTATCTGGATAAGCGCAATGAATTAATTGTAGAAGTAAGAGACTTTACCGATACCTCATATTATTCACGTGGAAAACAGTCATTTAACAGAGGTGGTATCTGGTATACCCCACAGTCAGGTATCTGGCAGACGGTATGGCTTGAATCTACCCCTAAGCAGTACATAAAGAACATCAGAATTACCCCTGATTATGATAATGCCAGAGTCAACATCAAGGTTGACGGTAATGAAGAAAAATATACCTATGTCATTAAAACAAAGGAAAAGGAAATCACCAGAGTAATAGGAAATTCAAACGTAGACATATCACTGCCTGATTTCCATAGCTGGTCGCCAGAAGACCCATTCCTCTATGACTTAGATGTATTCTCAGACAACGATTACATTAAATCATATTTTGGCATGAGAAAATTCTCCATTGAGAGAGTTCACGGCATAAGGAAAATCTTCCTCAATAACAAGCCATACTTCATGAAAGGTGTATTAGATCAGGGCTACTGGCCGGATGGCTTATATACGGCCTGCAGTGATGAGGCTCTGATATATGACATTAAGACCATGAAGGAAATGGGCTTTAATACCTTAAGAAAACACATTAAAATTGAACCAATGCGCTGGTATTATCATTGTGATAAGCTGGGCATGCTGGTATGGCAGGACATGGTATCAGGAGGAACAGCTTATTCATTCTTAACCATTGGGGCCTTGCCATTCATTAATGTCAAGCTGAAAGACAGTAATTATAAGCAGTTCAGCCGTGACAGTGAAGAATCCAGAGATGACTACTACCGGGAATTAAAGGAAACTGTTAATCTCCTGTATAATGTTCCTTCCTTAGCCTTATGGGTACCGTTCAATGAAGGCTGGGGTCAGTTTGATTCTGAAAAAGCCTATATGATGATAAAGGAAATGGATAATACCAGATTGATTGACCATGCCAGCGGCTGGCACGATCAGGGAATTGGTGACTTTAACAGTAAGCACATCTATTTCAATAAGATCAAATTTAAATATGAAGGCAGAGCCATGGCCTTAACGGAATATGGCGGTTACAGCTGGCTGATCAGTGAACACAGTTACAATGATGCCGGCTATGGCTACAAGTTATTCAACAGTCAGGAAGAACTTCAGGAAGCCTTCAGACAATTGCATGAAAAGGAAATCAGACCGGAATATGAAAAAGGCCTGTCCGCAATCATTTACACTCAGGTTTCAGATGTTGAAGATGAAGTAAACGGCTTATTGACATACGACCGGAAAGTTAAGAAGTTTGAACCTGAATTTGTTAAGCAGATATTAGACCAGATGAAATAAGTCCTTAAAGGACTTTTTCATTTGCTACATACAATTGGCAAAAATGTTTTATACTTATTATGCGTGTTTCTTACTAAGATTCACTATTTAGAAAATAGAGGTCCATATGCATATTTACATCATGCGTCACAGCAAGACAGTATTAAACAGTAAAAACATGGTTCAAGGTTCTAGTGACAGCCCGCTTGATGAGGAAGGCATCCGCTTAGCTCATGAAGCCGGCTTAAAACTGAAAGATCTGGATTTCCAGATGGTTTATGCCGGAAATCTTAAAAGACAGATTCAAACCGCTGAAATCATAATTTCAGAGAATTCATCTGACAGTAAACCTGAAGTAATCGTTGACCGTGGCTTTGATGAGATGCATTTCGGCTCTCTTGAATCCAATTGGACTAATATGAAAATGGATACTACTGCCAAAGTTAATGCTGAAAAATATTACGGCATTCCTCAAGGGCAGCACATACCAGCCAAGATACTTATTAAATGCATGGAAATGACTGACCCATTACACCAGATGGAACCATATGAGAAAGTAGCTGAAAGAAGCCTGGCTGCCTTCAACAGAGTAAGAAATGAAGCCTTAAGACTGGGAAAAGACAACATTCTGATCGTTACTTCCGGCATTACCATCAGAGTACTTACTCCTTTACTTGATCCATCTTTTGATAAGCCATTTGTTCTTGGTAATTGCGGAATGATACTGGCTAACTGCAGTGAAGACAGTATTGACCTTGAATTATACAACTACTGATTTTACAAAACTTTTACCATTTCTTAGTCAATTCTTAAACTGCTAATACTTTACTATTACGTCTTATGTTTTATAATTTAAATATTGTAAAGCGAGGTTATACATGAAAGATTATCTGAATGTATGTTTATTAAATGATTCATTTCCACCGCTTATTGACGGTGTTTCTAATGCTGTATTAAACTATGCAACAATCATAGAGAAAAAATATGGCCATGCCATTGTGGCTACTCCTGAATACCCAGGTGTTAATGACTATTACCAGTACCCTTTTGAAGTCCTGCGCTTCCCTAGCATTGATACCACAAAAGTTGTAGGTTACAGAGCTGGAATGCCATTGGACTTAAAGTATCTGTCACAGTTCTATGATAAGGACATAGATATTTTACATACTCATTGTCCTATCGCATCTACATTCTTAGCCAGAATTATGAGAGATCAATTGCATAAGCCGATCATACTTACATATCACACAAAGTTTGACATCGACATCAGAAATGCCATAAATGCTAAGTTTGTCCAGGAAGTTGCCATCAACTCACTGGTTGAAAACATCGCTACAGTAGATGAAGTATGGTGTGTTTCAAGAGGCGCTGGCGAAAACCTTAAGAGCTTAGGCTACAGAGGCGATTACATTGTCATGCCTAATGGTGTTGATTTTGAAAAGGGAAAATCTTCAGACGAAGCCATTGAAAACATCAGACAGGAATACGGTTTAAGAAAAGATGTTCCAACCTATCTGTTTGTCGGTAGAATGATGTGGTATAAGGGCTTAAGAATCATTCTTGATGCCTTGAAAGTACTGAAGGACAATAGCAGAGAATTCAAGATGATGTTTGTTGGTGACAGTGCTGAAAAAGATGAGATCGAACAGTATGCCAGAGATCTGAAACTTACAGATGAATGCATCTTTACAGGCGCAGTCAGAGACAGAGATAAGCTGAAAGCCATATTCTCAACATGTGATCTGTTCCTGTTCCCATCAACCTTTGATACAAACGGCATCGTTGTAAGAGAAGCCGCTGCCAGTGGCTTGGGAAGCGTATTAATCAAGGATAGCTGTGCTGCTGAAGATGTTATAGCTGATCAGAACGCCATTCTGATTGAAGAAAATGCCGATAGCATGGCCAAGGTATTACTTGAAAGAGGAAATCAGTTAGATTACCTGCATCAGTTAGGAAACAGAGCGATGAATGAACTGTATACTTCCTGGGAAGAAAGCGTTGATGCAGCGGTTGAAAGATATAAGATCGTAATGGAAAGTTACGAATATAAGAAGCCTAATGTCTTGGATGGTAACTATCACCCATTAGACAATTTCTTCTCCTTCTATGCCGACATTGCTACAAACATTGATAAGGCTAAGAAATTCAGTGACCAGATAAGATCACAGGGCAAGAAAATAGGTGACCAGACCTTAAGTGGAATTGAAGATTTATTAGACAGATGGTTATAGGGCTGAATTATTCAGCCCTATTCTTGCTTTATAGATTATTATTATCCTCTTTAATTTCGACAAATTGCTTATCACTCCAGATGTAATACAGCAATTCATCAAGCCAATAAAATATAAAATTAACCCCGGCAAAAACCAGGAACGCAATCGCTTTAGAAGAAAAATAGTTAATTAGTGCAGGAATGCTGTAAAGCATTAAAAAATGCATGGCATAGAAAAACTTTTCGATGCCTGTCTTTCTAATGTAATTTTTCCCACAGGCCGGACAAACGTAATAATTATCAAATACATGTCTAAGTTCTTCATTGCAGTGAGAACACTTAATCTTCATATACCACCCCAATATTATTCTTTCTACTTATATTTTAGCTTATATCATTATTTCTAACAGGACACAGTGCGAGAATTCATATTATTTAATATCTAGTCTTGTGTCCCCATCACTTTAGCAGGTTACTGTTATATCATTATTTCTCTTTTCTTTAATTATATTGTGGCAAAGCACTTCTTATGTTTCAAGCAACCATGGAGAATTTGACTGTTCTGATTTTGAACATCTGATTGTTCCATTTTTATACATTGTTTTTTGAATAAAAACCATGTTGTTTTTATTCAACCAAATCTATTTCTCTATTATAATGCAGTCTCACTAAATGATTACCATCATTATCAATACTTGAATGAGGGACAGATCCATGAAAAACCACATGGTTTTTCATTCTCCAATATACGTTGAGATGATCTCTATAACATCATTCATGATGTCAGGTACTGCCGTACCATTCCCGGATGCTGGAGATATTATGCTTTCATTTGTCAAACACACGGAATTACGATGGGAAAATGTATTATCCCTTAATACTAAGAAACTCTGGTTTTTAATACTGTTCCAGTTCTCTGAAACCAGTGTATATGTTGCAGACATTCCTATGCATTCCATGGATCCATTAACGGAAGAAACACTGATCACCGTTACCAGTTCATCATTCATTATGACCGGGAAATATGCAGGATTAATGTCACTTACAACTGTTCGGCTCAGGTCAGTATTAACTATTACTTCCCAGCTGTTGAACATTTCGCCAACCGTTGCCTTCTTCAAGTCATCAAACTTGCCCGCAAAATCTTTCGCGGCCTTCTTATACTGATTTCTATCCTTGTCGGACAGTTTATTTTCAACTACATGTATTGTCCTGTTCTCATAGATCATCTCATCTGGAATACGGAAGAATTCAGGAGCTTCGCCTGCTGGCAGTAACTGCCGAATCTGTTCTGCATAATCGTCACTTTCTGCTTCTTTTCTTTCAAGCAGATCGTATGTTTTATCTTCCGTAATAATGTACCTTGATCCATCATTTTCTATCAGAACTGCATATTTCTTATTGAGATCATCAATAAACTCATATGTACGGTTGTTTTTCTGATCATCATAATTAAGATCACGGGTTGTTATTCCCGTATCACTACAGACGGCATACATCTGTTCATCAGACAGACCATGAGGATTTATACCTCCATAATAATAATCGGTATACAGATCATTCTCCCCATTGTATACCGCCACAAATCCGCAGGGAATGTCATCCAGAATGATTGGGTAATAATACGGGCTGCCTTTTTCCCTCATGTTTCCCGCTTCATCAACTATGTACACCGTTGCCTTACTGCCTATTAACGCTGTTTCGTATTTTATGGGTGTTATTTTCAGATAGTCATTGGCAGCTGAATACATTGCATACCAAAACATGTTCTCTTCCTTTTCAGATTCACTGGTGACTATATCCGGGTATTCGCCGTATACTGTTTCGCTTATTCCAGAATTATCTGTTGAACATGAGCATAACAGTATGATCAAGATAATTAAACATAACTTCTTCATTTATAATATCCTAGCAAACAAAAAGTTTCTCTCCTATCATATTTATCTATATATTAACATAAAAAAGCAATTCTTTATGATATATCCAAGAGAATGAATATATGATTTTGAATTGCTTCATTTACATTAAATCTTGTAACTACATTATTCTCTATAAAAGAGTAGTAAAGCAATTATGACCATCGCAAGGATAAATTTATTCTTCTGGAATCTTCAATAAAACTACATGTCCTTTGACTTTAACAATCTCAGCTTCGTCATACTCATGCTCTTCAAGTTTTTCCATTGACTCATAATTACTGCCAACAAGAGGCCAGCAACCCCTTCCTTCCTCATTGATGTGTCTAACATCATCAATAATCTCTTCAAATGAAAAAACTTCAGTCTTTCTTTCTGACACTTTAATAACAGTTCCAGAACCAGGGAAAATATTCTGTGGCAATTGACAGTATAATACGTGTCCAACTGAGATGAATTCGCCAAAGGAGTCTTTATTCTCTTCAATCTCGGAGTATAAGTTTAGTACTTCCGTATAATTGTTCATCGATAGTTCAATCACTTCTGAGTACTTTTCCAGTTCAGATTCCCGAATAAATCGATCCCCTGCCGACTGTACCATAGGAAGGTCAACAGCTGAGGATCCACAAGCAGCAATACTTATTCCTAATAAACTAACTAATAGAATCATCATTATTTTTTTCATAACCCATATTAAAAGTGCTCAACTTCTGTTGAACACTGTAATCTCGAAATTATTTTACCCATTAATATGTTTTATTACTTCTATTGTTTCAAACCAGTCCTTATATTTACCATTTGGCCTGTAATAGACCGATTCACAGTTTGTTCCCTGTAAGATGATGGCATTTAAACAGTATTGCTTGAAATCCTCTATGTTATTATAGTCACAGCTGTCATTTAACCAAATGTAAGCTAATGTCCTTTCGTATTGATCATATCTTTCCTTATCATATTCCAGAAATAAAACTTGGCCCTGAGTCAGATATTCTTTGACAAA
>JAFUCG010000032.1 GCA_017459795.1 Erysipelotrichaceae bacterium
GTATTTATAAACTATCCACAACTGAAGAAAGCGAGTGATACTATGTCTTTAGCAACAAGAAAACTGAGAGAGCATACAAATGTAGAAATCAAATCAAAACTGGCCTGTGAAAAATCTCCAAGAGAACAGGTTGAAATTATGGAATTATATACCGAGACGCACCGCAAGTTCTCTCAATCCAGTAAGTCAAGAAGAGAACTGGAGTGCTTGAAAGTAATATATCCAAGACTTTTAAGAACCATTTTACCTGATGATTTACTGGCAGGAAGAATGGATTTTCTGCCGATTGGATTTGGCGCAGTAACCTCTGTTGGCGGGGTAGGTCATTATTGCCACTTTGCCAATTTATATAAATTACGTGACAGCATCGAAGAAGAAGATCTGTTAAAACGCATCGACGCTTTAGATGAATACTGGACAAAGTATGATACCAGAACCCAGTACAGCCGTAACTATCGTTCTGAAGTCGTCTATGGCGATACCATGCAGACAATATACAACGCACCTATTACAGCAGGTCCTAGATTAAGCGGCATGATGCTTGACTATAACAAGCTGTGTGACTTAGGCATTACCGGATTGAAGAATGTAATTAAAAAGAGACTGGAAGAAGAACCAGATAATGAATTCTTACAGTGTTCATTAGAAGCAATGGATCTGTTTACAGTCTGCTGTGACTACTATATCGACATGATTGATAAGGACATGGAAACAGCTGATGAACAGAGAAAGTATGAATTGCAGAGAATCAGGGATTCCTTATGTACGATCAGAACAGATAAGCCTGTTCATTTCATGGATGCTTTGGAAGCAACATGGCTCTATGCATTATTAGCCGGCTGTATCAACTATGGCCGTCTTGATGATGTCTTAGGTGATTATCTGGTCAAGGACTTTGAATCAGGTTATTTAACAAAGGAAGAAGCTCATAAGATCGTCAGAAGCTTATGGGTATTAATTGAAAATAAGAGAACAACCGTTAACGGCAGACTGATCGTTGGTGGCCGTGGCCGCAGAAATCCAGCTGCTGCAGATGAATTTGCCAGAATCTGTCTGGATGTATGTAAGGAAATGAGACAGGTTGAACCACAGTTCACCTTAAGACTTTACGAAGATACACCAAAGGACATCTGGGATAAGGCTATGGATTGTTTAGCTGATGGCGCTACATTCCCGACATTATACAACGATGAAGTAACCATTCCTGGCTTGGCACATTGCATGAGAGTACCGGAAAAGGAAGCTGAACAGTACGCAATGTTTGGCTGCGGCGAAATGAACTTACAGACCTATACCGTAGGTACACCAAACGCCGTAATCAACCTGTTAAAGTTAGTCACCATTCAGATGAATGAAGGCGTTGACCCAATTGACGGCCGTTATAAGGCTGGTCCGGTCATCTTAAGAAAACTGGAAGACTATCATACATACGAAGAGTTCTGGGAAGACTATTGCAAGCTCAGTGACTACTACAATGACATGTGCGTTAAGCAGCAGGTAATGGGTTACCACTTCATGAACACTCAGGTTTCATTCCTGTTTGTAAGTAACCTGATGAATGACTGTATTGCCAGAGGCAAGCCATTATTGGATGGTGGTGTCAGATACTTAGGCGGCTGTAATGAAACCTATGGTAATATCAATGCTTCTGACTCATTGGTAGCCATTAAGAAACTTGTCTTTGAAGATAAGAAATATACATTAAGAGAAGTCAATAATGCCTTACTGGCAGACTTTGTCGGTTACGAACAGATGCAGCAGGATCTGAAGGATGCACCAAAATATGGCAATGATGATCCATACGCTGATGAAATTGCCAACGATGTCTATAACTTAGTAGCTAAGCGTAACTATGAAATGGGTCCGGAAATGGGCTTGCATTACTATGGCATCGTAATCATTAATAACCAGACCAATACCTTCTGGGGCAACAGCACCAGTGCTTCACCGGATGGCCGTAATTCAAGAGTATTCATGAACCCATCCAATAATCCACAGGGTGGTGCCGATAAGAGCGGCCCAACCGCAATGCTTAACTCACTTGTTAAGTTTGATCCGCATTATCAGGTAGGTCAGGTACAGAACATCAAGTTCCAGAAGAACTTCTTCAAGGATAACATTGAAAAGATTGGCTTACTGTTCAAGGGCTACTTCAAGAAAGGTGGCTGTCAGTTGATGGTAACCGTAATTGACCACCATGCCCTGGAGGATGCCATGATACATCCGGAAAACCATCAGAACTTAATTGTCCGTGTATCAGGATTCTCAGCCGTATTCGTTAACTTATCTAAGAACGTACAGCTGGAGTTACTGTCCAGAACTATGTACAACAAGGTATAAAGGAGGATCTCAATGGCTAAAAAAGTCTATCAGAAAACCAATGTTGAAATAGAAGCAAAACTTAAGGCTGAAAAAACTGTTGAACAGCAGGTCGCCTGGATGGAAAGCTTCGTCGACATGCTGGAACGTACCAAGGACATGGATAAGAGCTTCAGAGAACTTGAAGCTTTGAAGTTAATGTATCCATTCCTATGCAGAAGCATCATGGACAAGGACATGCTGGCGTGCAGAGTTGACTATTTGCCGGTTGGCTTTGGTTGTGTTACTTCAGTAGGTGGCGTTGGTTATTACTGCCACTACAGAAATTTAAACTTATTACGTGAATCAACAGATGATCCTGATCTGATTGAAAGATTGAATAAGATTGAAGACTACTATACAGGAAATACCATTGTTGAACGTTTTGACCAGAAATATGGCAAACCATACATTGACGGTTCCGATAACGGTTCAACTCAGGGTGTCATCCGTTTAAGCGGCATGATGCTTGACTATAACAAGTTCTGTGCCAATGGCGTATAGGGCATGAAGGAAGAACTGGCCAGAAGCATTGAAGAGGAACCTGACAATAACTTCCTAAAGGCTTCATATGAGGCAATGGATCTGTTCACAGTTGTCTGTGACCACTACATTGAAATGATCGATGGCATGTTACCAACGGCTACAGAAAAGAGAAAGTATGAACTTGTCAGAATTCAGGATTCATTAAAGAGAATCAGAGTTGATAAGCCTGTACATTTCATTGATGCACTTCATTGCATCTGGATCTATGCCTACTTGGCAGGCTGCATCAACTATGGCCGTCTTGATGACGTAGTCGGTGACTTCTTAGTCAAGGATTTGGAAGAAGGTTTCCTGACCAGAGAAGAAGCTCATGATCTGGTAAGAAGCTTATGGGTTTTAATTGAAAATAAGAGAACTACCGTAAATGGCAGACTGATCGTTGGCGGCAGAGGCCGTAAGAATCCTAAGGCCGCTGATGAATTCGCAAGGATCTGTCTTGATGTATGTAAGGAAATGAGACAGGTTGAACCACAGTTCACCTTAAGACTTTATGAAGATACACCAAAGGACATCTGGGATAAGGCAATGGAATGCCTGGCAGATGGTGCAACATTCCCAACCTTATACAATGACGAAGTTCATGTTCCTGGCTTGGCACATTGCATGAGAGTTTCTGAAAAAGAAGCTGAGCAGTACGCAATGTTTGGCTGTGGCGAAATGAACTTACAGGGCATGACCGTTGGCACACCTAATGGCGGCCATAACCTGGTAAAGGCCCTCAACATCTTCATGAATGACGGTGTTGACCCTTATGACAATGTATACAGAGCAGGCGACTTCAAGTTAAAGAAACTGGAAGAATACGAAACATATGAACAGTTCTGGAATGACTTCTCAGAGTTCATCAAGTGGCAGACAGACTGCATCGTATCTTCTCAGGCAAACTGCTACAAGATGCTGAATGAAGAAATGAGCTTCTTATTTGTCAGCTGCATGATGCAGGACTGCATAGCCCGTGGCAAGGCTGTCTTAGATGGCGGTATTAAATACCTTGGCGGCTGTAACGAAACATACGGCAACATCAACTGTTCAGACTCATTATATGCACTTAAGAAATTAGTATTCGACGAAAAGAAGTACACCTTAAGAGAAGTAAATAATGCCTTATTAGCTGACTTCAACGGTTACGAAAAGATGCAGCAGGACATGAAGGACTGCGAAAAATATGGTAACGACATCGACTCAGTAGATACGATTGCCAACGATCTGTTTGAACTTGTTGCCAAGGCAAACTATGAAGCAGGTCCAAGATTTGGCTTACATCACTATGGCATCGTCATCATCAATAACCAGGGTAATACGACCTGGGGCATGAAGACAGGTGCTTCACCTGATGGCAGAAATGCCGGTGTCTTCCTAAACCCATCAAACAACCCACAGGGTGGTGCTGATAAGAGTGGTCCAACAGCCATGCTGAACTCACTGGCCAAGTTTGATGCCCACTTCCAGGTTGGCCAGGTACAGAACATCAAGTTCCAGAAGAACTTCTTCAAGGAAAACCTGGAAAAGATCGGAATGCTGTTCAAGACATATTTCAAGAAGGGCGGCTGTCAGTTAATGGTAACCGTTATTGACCACCATGCCCTGGAAGAAGCCATGGTACATCCAGAGAAATACCAGAACTTAATTGTTCGTGTTTCAGGCTTCTCAGCAGTATTTGTTAACTTAGATAAGAGCGTACAGCAGGAATTATTATCCAGAACAATGTACGACCGAGTATAGAAAGAGGGAAAGAAACTTATGGCAAAGGAATCGGAGAAACTTACTATCCATCCAAATGTAGAAATTGAGAAAAAACTCGCAATTGAAAAGACTCCAGAAGAACAGCTGGAGATCATGGAAGCTTATACCGCCAAGCATAAGGAAACGGCTGGTTTAAGCAGACCAAGAAGAGAAATTGAAGGACTGAAGATCTTAATGCCAAGACTTTTAAGAACTGTTCAGCCAAATGACCTTATTGCCGGTCGTATGGACTTCTTACCAGTTGGTTTTGGCTGTGTTACTTCAGTAGGTGGTGTAGGTCACTACTGTCACTTCTACAACCTGAACGTATTTAAAAACAGCTTAACTGATCCAGACATGATCAGAAGAGTAGAAGAGCTGGAAAAGTACTGGCATGTAGAAGACACCCGTGTTAAGTTTACTGACCGTTATACCGATGGCATCATCGTTACCGGCTATGGTGTAGCTAATGGTCAGCACGCCGCAGTTAGTGCCGGTGCCCGTTTGAGCGGCATGATGCTTGACTATAACAAGTTATGTGACTTGGGTATCGTTGGCTTAAAGAAGGAAATTCAGGACAGATTAAATGAAGAACCTGACAATGAATTCTTACAGTGTTCATTAGAAGCTTTGGATCTGTTTACCAAGTGCTGTGATTACTACATCGACATGTTAACAAAGGATAAGGAAACAGCTACAGAACAGAGAAAAGTAGAATTACAGAGAATGATCGATTCATTATCTACAATTCGTTACAACAAGCCTGAACATTTCCTGGATGCTCTTGAAGCAGTATGGATGTATGCGTTACTGGCTGGCTGTATCAACTATGGCCGTCTTGACGATGTAGTTGGCGATTACCTGGTAAAAGACCTGGAAACAGGCTTCATCACCAGAGAAGATGCTCATAGGATCGTCAGAAGCTTATGGACCTTAATTGAAAACAAGAGAACAACTGTTAACGGACGTATCATGGTTGGCGGACGTGGCCGTAGAAATCCTAAAGCTGCTGATGAATTCGCCAGGATCTGTCTGGATGTCTGTTACGAAGCAAGACAGGTTGAACCTCAGTTCACCTTGAGATTATATGAAGATACACCAAAGGACATCTGGGATAAGGCCATGGAATGTCTGGCAGTAGGAGCAACATTCCCAACATTATACAATGACGAAGTTCACGTTCCAGGTTTAACTCACTGCATGAGAGTACCGGAAAAGGACGCAGAACAGTATGTAATGTTTGGCTGTGGTGAACAGACATTGGTAGGCATGGGCATTGGTACACCTAACTCAGTCATCAACTTAACCAAGGCATTGACCATTTACTTAAATGGAGGTGTTGACCCAATCGATAACGTGAACCGTATCGGACCGGTTAAAATCAAGAAGTTAGAAGAAATCAACACATATGAAGAACTGTTTGAAGATTTCTCTAAGCTGATCATCTACTACGCTGACCGCTGTGCTCAGGGTCAGGTAGACTCATACAAGTTAATGAATGAAGAAGTAAGCTTCTTATTCCCAAGTATCTTAACTAACTGCTGTATCGAAAGAGGCAAGGCCTTATTGGATGGCGGCGTTAAGTACTTAGGTGGCTGCTGCGAAACCTTCGGTAACATCAACTGCTCAGACTCTTTATATGCCTTAAAGAAGTTGGTATTTGATGAAAAGAAGTACACCTTAAGAGAAGTTAATAATGCATTATTAGCTGATTTCAAGGGTTACGAACAGATGCAGCAGGATATGAAGGACTGCGAAAAGTATGGTAATGACATCGATGCCGTTGACAAGATCGCTAACGACGTATTCGAACTGATTTCTCATAACATCCGTCGTTTAGGCATCGAAAAGGGCTTACATTACTATGGTATCGTAATCATTAACAACCAGGGTAATACATCTTGGGGTAAGGTAACAGGCGCTTCACCGGATGGCCGTAACTCTACTGTATTCTTAAACCCATCTAACAACCCACAGGGTGGTGCAGATAAGAGCGGTCCTACCGCAATGCTGAACTCACTGGCTAAGTTTGATGCCAAGTGGCAGGTTGGCCAGGTTCAGAACATCAAGTTCCAGAAGAACTTCTTCAAGGAAAACATTGAAAAGATTGGAATGCTGTTCAAGACCTACTTCAAGAAGGGCGGCTGTCAGTTAATGGTAACTGTTATTGACCACCACGCTCTTGAAGAAGCAATGATCCATCCTGAAAACTATCAGAACCTTATCGTTCGTGTTTCAGGCTTCTCAGCAGTATTCGTTAACCTTGACAGAAGCGTTCAGGAGGAACTGTTATCCAGAACAATGTACGATCGCGTATAAGGAGGACTTATGGCAAAGAAAGTATATGCAAAGACTAATGCAGAAATCGAATCCAAGTTAAAAGCTGAAAAAACCGTTGAACAGCAGGTTGTCTGGATGGAAAGCTTCATCGAAATGATGGAGCGCACCAAGGACATGGATAAGAACTTCAGAGAATTGGAAGCCCTGAAATTAATGTATCCATTCCTGTGCAGAAGCATCATGGAAAAGGATATGCTGGCATGCCGTGTTGACTACTTGCCGGTTGGCTTTGGTTGTGTTACTTCAGTAGGTGGCGTAGGTTACTATTGCCATTACAGAAACCTGAACTTACTACGTGAATCAACAGATGATCCTGATCTGATCGAACGCATGAACAAAATCGAAGATTACTTCACCGGCAATACCATTGGCGAACGTTTCAAAGGCGTATACCCAACACCTATTCCTAGTAATTCAGAAGATGAACCTTTATTGCTCGGTATCAGACTGTCAGGCATGATGCTTGATTATAAGAAGTTCTGTGCCAACGGTGTAAAGGGCATGAAGGAAATGATTGCCAAGAGAATCGAAGAAGAACCTGACAATAACTTCTTAAAGGCTACTTATGAGGCAATGGATCTGTTCACAGTTGTCTGTGACCACTACATCAACATGATCGATGGAATGTTACCGACAGCCAGTGAAAAGAGAAAATATGAACTTGTCAGAATGCAGGATTCCTTAAAGAGAATCAGAGTTGACAAGCCGGTTCACTTCATTGATGCCTTACACTGTGTATGGATCTACGCATACCTGGCAGGTTGTATCAACTATGGACGTCTTGATGAAGTAGTTGGTGATTATCTGGTAGCTGACCTTGAAAGTGGCTTCATTACCAGGGAAGAAGCACATGACTTAGTCCGTTCATTATGGGTATTAATTGAAAACAAGAGAACTACTGTTAACGGTAGATTGATCGTTGGCGGCAGAGGCAGACATAATCCAAAGGCCGCTGATGAATTCGCCAGAATCTGCTTAGACGTATGTAAGGAAATGCGTCAGGTAGAACCTCAGTTTACCTTGAGACTATATGAAGATACACCAAAGGACATCTGGGATAAGGCCATGGAATGTTTGGCAGATGGCGCTACATTCCCAACACTTTATAACGATGAAGTACATGTTCCAGGCCTGGCTAACTGTATGAGAGTTTCTGAAAAGGAAGCTGAACAGTACGCAATGTTTGGCTGTGGCGAAATGAACTTACAGGGCATGACAGTCGGTACACCAAATGCCGGTCATAACCTGTTAAAGAGTTTGACCATCTTCTTAAATGAAGGTATTGACCCATATGATAACCGTTATAAAGCCGGTGAATTCAAGTTAAAGAAACTGGAAGAATACGAAACATATGAACAGTTCTGGAATGATTTCTCAGACTTCATCAAGTACATGACAGACATCATTGCCACATCTCAGGCTAATTCATACATCATGCAGAATAATGAAATGAGTTATCTGATGGTAAGTGCCATGATGCAGGATTGTATCGAAAGAGGCAAACCTGTATTAGGCGGTGGCATCAAGTACTTAGGCGGATGTAATGAAACCTATGGTAACATTAACTGCTCAGACTCATTATATGCCTTAAAGAAATTAGTATTTGATCAGAAGAAGTACACCTTAAGAGAAGTTAATAACGCATTATTGGCAGACTTTGAAGGCTACGAACAGATGCAGCAGGACATGAAGGACTGTGAAAAGTATGGTAACGATTGCGAACCGGTTGATAAGATCGCTAATGACCTCTTTGAATTAGTTGGTAAGGAAAACTATGAAGCTGGTCCAAGACACGGCTTACATCACTATGGCATCGTTATCATCAATAACCAGCAGAATACCAGCTGGGGCTTAAAGACCTGGGCTTCACCTGATGGCAGAAAGGCCAAGACCTTCATGAACCCGTCTAACAACCCACAGGGTGGCGCTGACAAGAGCGGTCCAACAGCCATGCTTAATTCACTGGCCAAGTTTGATGCTCATTGGCAGGTTGGCCAGGTTCAGAACATCAAGTTCCAGAAGAACTTCTTCAAGGACAATATTGATAAGATCGGCATGTTGTTCAAGGGTTACTTCAAGAAGGGCGGCTGTCAGTTAATGGTAACTGTAATTGATCACCATGCTCTTGAAGATGCAATGGTACATCCGGAGAACCATCAGAACCTGATCGTTCGTGTATCAGGATTCTCTGCCGTATTCGTCAACCTGGACAAGAGCGTACAGTTAGAGTTACTGTCCAGAACAATGTACGATCAGGTATAGTTTTAGAAATAATAATAGTTTTGTCTGAACAAAACACAAAAATTACATGGTGCACAAACAGAATTTTGTCTGTGCACCATTCTTGATAAGTGAGGATTAGAAATATGAAGTATATCTATATAACCGGTATTTTGATCATTATCGGAGCAATTCTGGATTTTCTCTTTGTGACATTCAGAAAAAAACAATCGGAAAAAATGGGACCACTATTGGAAAAGGGCGACTATAAGGCATTTGACCAGGAAATCGACTCTTTTGCCAACAAGTATTTCCTTTCTGTTTATAACAGAAATTTCATGAAACTGACTTCAGCTGTCAGACAGGACAAGTATGATGAGGCTAAGAAACTGACTGATGGTTTTAAAAAAGCCGGAATGAAGAAAAATGAACAGTATTCAGTTTTTACAATGATATTTAACTATTTTGTTTATAAGGAAAACAGAGAATACTCAACGTTAGCCCTGGAAAAATTAAGAGAAGTCAAAGATAGTGAAAACGCCGGTTATATAGATTCATTGGAACAGATTTACCGGATCTATATTGAGAAAAGCGACAAGGATCTGGAAACACTACTCGCTCAGAACGAAAAGATGCCTGAAGAATACAAGTATGCTTCAGACTTTCTGATTGCGAAAATCTACGAAAACAAGAAAGATAAAAAGAACATGTCTAAGTATGAAAAGGCCGGACAACAGCACTACGCTGTTTTCCAGCAGAAACTGAAAGATACTTACATGAAAAATAAACAATAAGGGGACGAGATGAACAGGAAATATAAACTGGTTTCATTAGATATTGATGGAACATTAGTAGGCGATAGTGGCAAGGCATCAAAGAAAACCATTGATGTCATGCGTAAGGTAAGAGAAAAGGGCATCTTATTGGTTCTGAATACTGGCAGAACAACAAAAATACTGGAAGATGCCGAACTGCCTGAAGATACATATGACTACGCCTGTACGATAAACGGTCAGTACATTACTGACATGCGTACCGGTGAAGTACAGAGCCATGAAATACTGGAACCTGAACAGGTTGAAGAACTGGTTCAGTTAGGAAATAAGTATGCCTGTGTAATGCGTGCTGACGCAGACAGATGGAGTGTCAATGCGGCAAATCTGAAGGGGAAGATCCTTTATAACACAATGCGTACACTGATGCAGATGAAAATCATGAAAATGGTCATTTTCATGCGAAATCCTATTGAAATTCATAAACTGTCAGAAGTTCCAAGAGAGGGAGTTGCCAAGATGGTCTACATCTCTACCCATAAGATCCTTTTAGATTTACAGAAACATGTACCGCCACAGTATGAGGCTGCCATGGTATTGCCAAACATGCTGGATGTACAGCGTAAGGGCATATCCAAGATCGGTGCCTTAAAGGAAGTCTTTGAAAGAGAAGGTCTGACTGCTGAAGATGCCGTTGCCATTGGCGATGGTGAAAATGACATTGGCATTCTTGACTTATGCGGTTATGCGGTAGCCATGGACAATGCCTTTGACATCGTAAAGCAGCACACTGACGAAGTCACTGATTCCAATAATGATGACGGGGTAGCTAACTGGCTAGAAAAAACATACTTACAGGGAGATTAAATATGAAATTCAAGGAATTATTCAGCCCTATCAGAATTAACAGTCTCATGTTGCCGAACAGAATAATTGCCGCTCCTTTCACTGATGATACGGAAACACCGGAAAAAATGAAATCAGGTGCCGCAATCAATTACATTGGCTCCATGGGCATTGATCACAAAAGTGCCCGCTGGTTTGACATGCCATATCCTTTTGCCAAACCGCAGCGCTATGAAACAAAAGACAAGCTTGATTACTATAAATCCGGCGGCAGCTATGTTGGCGCCGAATTAATGCATCCGGGCTTATGGAACAGAAATGATGAAACCTGGGGACCTAATGATGAAATAAATCCTGAGGGAGTACACGTAAAGCAGTTACAGAAAAAAGACATGGATGAAATAGCTGAATCATGGGGCAGAAGTGCCTTGGAAGCCAAGAACTTCGGCTTTGACATTGTGGTTCTGCATTTTGCTCATGGCTGGTTAATACCGCAGTTCTTATCACCGGCTATTAACCATAGAACTGATGAATATGGTGGTTCATATGAAAACCGTGCCCGTTTCCCATTGGCCTGCGTTAAGAAAGTAAGAGAATATGTAGGCCCTGATTATCCAATCGACATGCGTTTAAGTGCCAATGAATGGATTGAAAACGGCATTGAATTTGAAGATGTCGTACGTTTCGTTAAGGATTGTGAGCCATACATTGACATGGTTAACATATCTGCCGGTTTAGACATGGATAAAGGCGCAAACGTTCACATGGCCCAGTCAGCATTTGAACCGCACTGTACCAATAAGGAATACGCCCGTAAGGTCAAGGAAAGTGTCACTAAGATCGCTGTTTCAGTAGTCGGTTCAGTAATGACTCCTGCTGAAGCCAATGAATTGATTAAGGAAGGCTATTGTGACCTGGTTTACTTGGGCAGACCGTTACTGGCTGATGCTTACTGGATAAAGAAGGCTAAGGAAGGCAATGATGAGGACATCAGACCATGCATCAGATGTACATACTGCATGCACTGGTCAACTGACAGAAGAAGCAGAAGCTGTTCCGTAAATGTCAGACCTTGGCGTTATAACTATATTCCAGAACATCCGGTAAAGGCCGAAATAAAGAAGAAAGTCATGATCATTGGCGGTGGGGTAGCTGGAATGAACGCAGCGCTTGTTGCCAAGGACAGAGGTCATGAAGTTTTCCTGTATGAAAAGGAAGACAGACTTGGCGGCTTATTAAAATATTCTGATTATGATGATGCAAAACAGGATATCAGAAACTACCGTAATTACCTGATCAGACAGGTCGAAAAGTCAGATATCAGGGTATTCCTCAATACTCCTGTAACAAATGAAACCGTTAAGGCATTAAACCCTGACGAAGTAATTGTTGCCATTGGCTCTGAACAGTCTTGCCCGCCAATCAAGGGTGTTGAAAACGCTGTTGGTGCATTGGACGTTTATCCTAAGCTTGATGAAGTTGGCGAAAACGTCATCATCATCGGTGGCGGCACGATAGGCTGTGAACTAGGCATTGAATTAGCCAGAAGAGGCAGAAAGGTAAGAATACTTGAAGCTGGCGATAAACTGCACCGTCAGGACAGTATTTACTATGACATCGTCTTGGATCAGCAACTGGCACTTTGCAAGACTCTTACAACCGAAACAAATGTAAAGGTCACCCAGATAAATAAAAAGTCTGTCAGCTATGTTGCTGCTGACGGGAAAGAGATTAATGAAAAGGCAGATTGTGTAATCATTGCGACCGGCTTGAAGGCCAGAAGAGAAGAAGCATTCAGTTTCTTTACCGGCGAGTACAGTGTCCACATGATCGGTGACTGTACAAATCCGGGAAAGATCAAAGACGCTAATGAGGATGCTTATTTCCTGGCTGCCAATATCTAAGGAAAGAAGGGTAGTATATGAAGCAGATTGATTTCTTCAGTTATTATGGCTCATACATGTCTTTCAGAAACAATGACGGTAACCTGGTCATGCATACCAAGCACGGTATGGCTAAGACAACTCACATCGCTGATGTAATGACGGTAAATCTTTTGGGGGAAGGTGAGCAGAAGCTTGACCTTAGTTTCCCTATGACCAGCATCAGTAAGGATGACAAGGTAGTAAACGTTACTTATTCCGATGAGTCAACAGTTGTCTTTCAGGGAACGGCTGAGGCCGTAGTAGAACTGGATTTTGCACCGGTGAATCAGTTTGACTATGCCTTCAGAAATAAGGATGAGACAGGCAATTATTACGTCGTTAACAGTTACAAGACTTTTACCAAATACATCGTTTACAGCGATTCAGCTGACATTTTCTTAATGAATAATTATGAAGACAAGAATAACCTTGTCTGCAAGTTAGTCATCAGATCCAGAGAAAAGGCCTATACCTTCCGCATTCAGGAAGTAAAGCATAACATGAATCGCTGCTTGTGGGACAAGACTGAATTTGAAAAATGTGTTGAGAACACCGAACTTGTCTTTGACATGTTTGCCAGCGGCTACAGGGTATCATTACCTGACTGGCAGGATGATGTCAGATATGCCGCATACATACTCTGGTCAAGTGTTATCAAGGCTGAAGGATTGCAGAAGCGTGACCTTGTTTTAGCCAGTAACCATGACCTTAACTGCGTATGGTCATTTGATGCCGGTTTCCCAATGTATGGCTTAGTGGGAATTGACAATAAGCTGGCCTTGAATCAGATAATATCCTTCTTTGAGCATCAGGATGAAATAGGAACGATTCCCGGTTCAATGGACGACAGTAACATGCGCTGGATGTTCATGAAACCGCCGGGACAGGGCATGTTCTTACGCCAGTTGATCAAGAGGTATACTCTCAGCTATGAAGAGGCTTCAATTCTCTATAACGGCATTAAGAAACAGATAGAATTCTGGCAGTTATATAAGGATGGCAATCACGATGGCATTTGTGAATATCACCATGGCAATGAATCCTGCATGGATAATGCCACGGTATTTGATTTTGCCGGTCCTATTGATTCTCCAGATCTGACTTGTTACCTGGTTGAAGCCATGGATACATTAAGCATCTTAGCTGATACCTTGGGTAACTGGAAAATATCAATTTACTGGAAGGAGCAGGCTGACATCTTAGCTCAGAAAGCCATCAAGTACTTCGTCAATGATGAAGGATTACCTTGTGTAAGAGAAAGCATCACCGGTAAGGAGATAAAGACAAAGTCTATAATTCCTTATACGTTGTTGTTACTAAAAGACAGATTACCATTAGGCTTGAGAAAGAAGTGGATCGGCGTCTTGGAGAGAGACTACATGAGTGATTACGGTCTTTCTTCCGAGGCTAAGCAAAGTGAAAAGTTTGAAGAAGACGGCTACTTCCGTGGTTCGGTATTCCATTACTATACCGTTCCGCTGGTAGATAACTTATATGAATGCGGTGAAATGGCTACCGCCGAAAGGATAATGATGTCCTATTGTTTCGCTTTCAGAAAATCAGGCAGTTATGAATGTTTCAGTGCCTTAAGCGGCAAGGGCCAGCATCTGCCTAGTTTTACATCATCAGCCGGAGCTTTCCTGTATTTCTGTGAGAAGTATCTGGCTTAGGAGGAAATATGATAATAAAGAACGCAAAGGTATTTATTAACGGCAGTTTTTATGATTGTGATGTCAGAACGGAGAATGGGCTTATAACGGAGATCTCCAAGGACATTGTAGAAGAGGGTTTTGACGCAAGCGGCTGTTATCTGTTCGCCGGCTTCATTGATGCTCATTTCCATGGGGCTTGTGAAGCCTATTGCGGTGACTCGCTGGAAAAGATGCAGGAGATCGCCAGAACATTACCGCAATATGGTGTTACGGCCTACATACCAACACCTATTGTCAAGCATGATGAGGAAACAAAGCACAGACTCAGAACAATAAGAGCAACCAAGAATGTTCCTGGTGCTGAAGTCATCGGCATCTTCCTTTATACCGATTACAAGCACCGTTCAATTCCTTATTATCCAATAAGTGTAGCTCCAAGTAAGGAAGATACGCTTGAACTGGCCGATGGGGATCTGTCAGATGTCAAGGCAGTTCTGTATGCTCCTGAATTGGATCCTGACCGCAGCTGGACCAGGTGGCTAAGAGAAAACGGGGTATTGCCGCTAATAGGCTTTACCGAAGGAACAAGTGAAGATGTCAGGGACGCAGTTAAAAACGGGGCAAGACTGACTGACCACTATCCAAATGGCTTCCCGTTATTAGATCATCATGTATCAAGTGCAGTATTACAGTGTTTACTGGAAAAGGATCTTTACCTGCAGCTAAACGGTGACTGTATCCACGTATCACCGGAATTCATTCAGCTGATTCTGAAGATGAAGGGTGATGACCATGTTGTGGCAGTATCAGATTCTTCACCATTAATGGGTAAGCCGGAAGGTGAATATGACATGTTTGGTATGAAGGTATTCATTAAGGATGGTGCGGTAAGAGATGTCAATGGCAAGCTGGTTACCGGATGCCATACATTTGATGAAAACATGCGTACAATGTATGCCCATGGCTTCTCATTAGAAACCATTGGTAAGATATTTACCGAGAATGCGGCTGAAGCTTATCTGTTAAAAGACAGAGGTAAGATCGAAGTTGGCAGAAAGGCTGATCTGGTATTAATGGATAAGGACCTGAATGTTCTTAAAACCATGATAAATGGTGAGTGGTTCTACGAAAGATAAAACAACGGCGGACAATTGTCCGCCGGTATTTCTATATTACGATGATTTTTACCTGAGCATAACTGGTAGCTGCGATATCTGTTTTGTTTCGGGCTTCCAGGAGAATGAAGAACATGTCGCCAGGTTTACAGTCAGCCGGGATGATGACTGATGTATCAACGCTGTTTTTATGCGAAATGTATACTCTGCCATTACCATGATATCTTGAGTATTGCGGCATTAACTGCCACTTGACTGTATAACCCTTGCCGTCATAGTCCTTGATCATAGATTTAAGACTTATTACTTCGGCAGGTACGGCATATGTAGCATTCTTGTTCAGTGTTACCTTTAACGGGTGAACGGCATCTTCAAATTCACTTACACACCACTTTGCTCTTACAGCGAAGTCTTCCTGATAAGCCTTTATGAAATAAGCGTTCTTGGTATTGCGGTCAACCTTCTCCAGGTCTTTTTCCTTGCGAAAGTAACCTAACAGGGTAGGGGATTCTTCATCAGTCAGGCCATCAGTACCAAAGCTGATTAATGGAATGTATGTATTACTGTCTCCTTCAGCCAGGAAGGTATATGGTTCGTATTTTACAGGAGGTATGCCAGGCTTACCAAAGTCCAGGGTTGAGTTAATGCCAAACTGGTATAACTCAGCTTCACCAGGTACATACTGGCCATCACCATACAGATGATACATTTCCATTAACGGTCCGTTACCATCATGAATGTTCTTCTTCATCCAGTCGGCTTCAAACATGTAGGCACAGTCATCAGGGACGACCTTATCATAACTGTAGACACCATAAACATGCTGAGTTGACATTATGACTAAGTCCGGGTAAAGCTCATTGATGTGATTATCAAGATAGCTGTTATCCTGACCCATGAAGTTGAATACACCTAATAATCTTACACGTCTGATGATCCTGTCATAGATGTCCTGCCATTTGTCAGTTTCATGATACTGCTGGTAAATTGACAAGAGACTTCTGACAATGGTATTTACGCCACCCCAGGACTGTAAGTATAAGATGTCTTCCTTATCCTTTAACAGCTCTTCTTCGATCATCTTTGAGCCTTCAGTATCAAAACGGTCATCACCGTCAAATTCAATGGTGCCATACTTGGTCCTGCTCAGAAGATCTTCAGGA
>JAFUCG010000033.1 GCA_017459795.1 Erysipelotrichaceae bacterium
AGCAGGCTAATTTTCCACTCAAGCCAAAAGCTGCCAATACTGCCACAGCGCATAAGTTACTGATCATGATTTATGCGATGTCCCAAAGCGGTGAATCATACCGCTTCTAAGTGAATTATACACCAGAAAAATAAAACATGGAGAATTTCTCCAGTTTTCGTTATGGCTTGCCATGCGAAACGTAGGATTCTCCATGTTTCTTCAATTTGGGACTTGATTTATATTATCGAATTTTTGTGTTACATGTCTGCATTACTATTAATTGCAGATACAGTTAATGTAAGTCCCAAAGGTCGCATTATTTTAAGAAGCGTTTCCAGGTTAGGTATTGTCTTGTATGATTCAATTCTCGCCAATGTAGATTGGGGAATCTGACATATTTCTGCGAGACTTCTCTGTGAAAGACCTGTTTCCATTCTCTGGCTTATCACTGAACTGATGATAGAGGATATACTTTCGATATATTCCATGTCTTCTTTGTCAGTGTCGCTTATGTCTTTAACGTGTTGCTTGTATTGTTTCCAGGTCTTCATATCTGTATATCCTTCCTTTTTGAATAATCGGCTATTTCCTTATGGGCTTTTAGAATCTCCATTTTAGGCGTTTTTTGCGAACTCTTTCTGAAATGATGCAGCAAAAGAAACGCATCTCCTAAATTTAAAAGCAGAATTCTGTTTTTTCCTGGTCTTAATTCCCAAATATCCTTTTTTATATGTTTTAGGATGTTGGTTGGTAAGTGAAGACCGTTTTCTTCCAATAACTGTATATATAGCAAGATTTGGTTATATTGAATTCGTGAGTCTTTATTTGTTGCTGAACTGATTCTCATTTCTTCTAAATAATCCCAGAATTCACAGTGCCCATCAGATGTTTGGTAAAATATTATTTCAAACATCTTCATAACCTCTGCACATAATTATGATAGCATAAATGCTATCAAAAAATAATACTGTTTATTTTGCATATTTCATACATAAACTAACCCTATTCATTCTGTCCATCAATAATCAATAGTTGGCTGAAATATAAAATCCTTTTATAATAATTATTGTGTTATATAAAGTTGAGAGGTAGAAATGCCAGATATAATTGCTCATTGCTGGTACGGTGACTTAATCAGTACCAGACTGTTTAATGACAGACTAAGAAACACTATCAAGAAGCATAGAGGGGTATTCATGCTGGGCTGTCAGGGACCTGACATTTTCATTGCGTATCACCGTTTACCTTTGCAAGGTAAAAGAAACATAAAGAAAGTACGTAACTGCGCTGAACTGTTGCATGATGAAAAGATCAATGAATCATTTAAGGTTTTAATGGAAAATGTCAGTATTGATGATGTACTGATGGTTGCTTATGTTGCGGGATATATCTGTCATTGGGCATTGGATAAGACTGCTCATCCATATGTATTCTATGAAACCGGAAGTATAAATGAAAAAGCAGGCAATAAGCATGCCATATTTGAAATGCAGATCGATAAACAGTTAATCACTGATAATAAGCTGGATACAAGCTATTACTGCCCTAAAAAGCTTTTAAAGGTTAAGGAAAATGAAAAGAAAGCTATAGCCAAACTGATCAAAGCAGTTTTGGATAAATGTTATGGTGCTGACATAGGTGAAAACCTGATTGTTAGTAGCATCAACGATTTCATTAATGTTTATAAGCTATTATGGGATCCTGATTATAAGAAACATGCCTTTATAGGTAAACTGGATTCTTTAATGGGCTTAAATGGCCTGGCCACAAGCATGATGTTGCCAGAAAAATATGATGACAGGATGGATGCCATGAATTTTGGTAAGAGAAAATGGCATAATCCTGCTGATGAAGAAATTACATCTGATGATTCTTTCTATGAATTGGGAGTTAAGACAACAGCTACCGGGGTTGAGATCGTTGAATTATTTGGCAGTTTTCTTGAAGGGAAGACGGCTTGTCAGGTATTATTGAATTACATAAATGATGAATCTTTCTATACGGGTTTGGATTACCGTAAGAAAATGAAATACTTTAAGGAAAATGAAACAGCGAATTGATCTGCATGAAATGACAATTATAGAGAGTAAGATAGCTCTGAACCATTTACTGGATTCCTTACCATGGAAATGTACAGAGCTTTTAGTCGTGCATGGTTATCACAGTCATGTGCTGATGGATTTTGTAAGAAAAGAATACAAGCATGACAGAATCAAGAAGATCGTATATTCTCTTAATCCCGGTGACACTACTTTCTTATTAAAGAATAAGGAAGAGATGCAGGGGAAAAGCGTAAATAAGGAAAATACCAGGAAGTATTTCATGAAGTCAGAAAACATTCAGTTTTCCAGATGGGAAAAGAATGATCTGTTACTGGCGAAGAGACTTTGGCAGAATAAGGAAGTTTACAGGTATCTGGCTGATGTCGTCAGTAATGATGAAGTTGTTTCCAAACTTAATGAGCAGATCTACAATGAGTCAAAGTATCATGTTGAATGCTGGCCAATGTTTACCAATACGCATGAGTTTTTAGGCGCCTGTGGTTTAATACCGGTAAAGGGAAATAGAAAAAGATATGGAATAGAAGTATATGTATGTTCAGAGTATTGGAATAGGGGTTTTGGTAATGAGGCAATTGCAAGAGTATTGCAGTATGCCTTTGATTACATTGATGCCAATGAAATAGACGCTACCAATAATCCGGAGAATGTGTATTTCGGTAAAATACTGGCTAAAAACGGCTTTGTCATGACTGATGACAGCTATAATGAGCGAACAAAACTGTTTCATCCTAATTTTAAATTAACAAAATAGAAGAAACGTGGTAATATAATATCAATAATTGTGAGGGGTTAGCTCAGCTGGGAGAGCACTTCCTTGACGTGGAAGGGGTCATGGGTTCGAGTCCCTTACTCCTCACCATTATTTTTTTTATTTTCAGAAAGGTGGTTGATATTATGAAGAAGAGAAAGTTTTTCATCGATTACAATGCGCCTGTAACCTTAACCTTTTCATTGATCTGTCTGTTGGTTTTACTGTTAACTAATGCGACAAATGGTTATAGTTTAAGATTGCTGTTCATGACCTACAATGACAGCCTGTTCAATCCATTAACTTATTTAAGACTGGTAACATATGTGTTTGGTCATGCCGGCTGGGATCATTTCCTAGGTAACATCATGTATATCCTGTTACTTGGACCAATGATCGAAGAGAAATATGGCAGTAAGAATCTGATGAAGATGATTCTCATCACAGCTGTAATAGGCGGAGTTGCCAATAACATTCTGTTCCCGAACATTGCCTTATGTGGGGCAAGCGGTGTTGTATTCATGATGATCGTACTGGCAAGTGCCACAAGCTTTGAGAAAGGTCAGATACCACTGACACTGATCCTGGTTCTTGTTATCTATCTGGGCCAGGAAGTATATGATGCATTATATGCTTCTGACAACATTTCACAGCTGGCTCACATTGCCGGCGGCATATGTGGTGCAGTATTCGGCTTATACTTCATGGGTTACCACAAAGAACCAATGTAAACCTATCTATATCTTATATAAGCATTATTAGCACTCTTTATTGGAGTGCTTTTTTTTGCGACAAATATTTTCATGATTTTACCAAAATAATCAGCATTTTATTATTCTTTTTATAATGTTTTCTTTGACGGTTCGGCATCGTTTGTGACATGACGCAAAAAATAAAAAAATGTATCAATTTTGATTGATATTATGATTAAATCTTCTTTATAATATGCTTACTTGATGGGGTTACTTAACAGTAACAATATTACATAAACATATTTTAAGGGGAGAAGAAATATGGTTAAACGAATAATGATCTGGGCATTAGCTTTGCTAATGCTGTTTAGTGCATTTCCTGCAGAATCATTGCGTGTAATTGCGGAAAGCACTGAAAATCCTCAGACTGAAGAGCTGACTGAAAAATCAGAGCAGGCTGTGGAAAATACTGAAAAATCCAATGGGGGGGGGTAGAAGCCGAACCTGATCCGGCCCAAAATCTACCACCAAATGAAGATACTCCCGGCGAAAATGTGGTGGTTTTGGAAGAAGGAACTTCCTTGGAAACAGCTGAAACACCTGTTGCTGAAGACAGTGAACCTGTAGTTGAAGTACCAGCTACTGACACATCAACAGAACAGCCAGCTGCTGAAGAACCAGTTACTGATGAAACTGATGTAGAATATGCTGAAGAAGCTGTTTACACTGTTGCAGAAAATGACTTAAAAGCTGTTGCTCTTTATGGCGAAGCTGCTTTGAATCAAGAAACTGCTGCTTTGGCATTACAGAATAATACAGAGTTAGATGATGCAGAAATCGCAGATATCACTGCGAGCCTTTTTGCTGCCTCAAGAAAGATTGAACCTGTTGCAGACATTCCAAGAGAAGGTGACGGAGTTACTATTGAGGACATTAGTATTTTCTGGGTGACAGAAGATACTGTTGATAATGGTGATGAGTCACTGTTATATGTCAAACTTGAGGATGATTCACTGTTTGATGTCAGGTTGCAAATAAATTATTCACTTTCAGGAGCACGCGATTATGAGCCTGGCACCATTATGATTACAATACCAGGATCATTGGTAAATAACAGAGATGGAAACCCAACGGGAGTTACTATTCTTCCATATCCAGATGCTCCATCAAAGAAGAATGATTTTAATGTTTCTTATATTGATGGTAACTATGTAATTACGAATACAAAGCGCATAAACTCAGCTGCCAAGGGATACATTCAGGTTGCCTTTGATCAGTTAAGACCACATGAACTGGTTGATATGCAGGTAACAGATGTATATAACGCGTATATAGAAGTTATTACTCCTAATAAGATGACGTTAGGTTTGATTTCAAATGAGATCAATGCACAGTTTGATACAAATGCTAATATTTTCAGTGCACAGAAGAGAGCATACCCATCAGTTGAAAGAGTACTACCAGAAGCAATTCCTGAGGAATACAGAGACCCAAATGAGGAATGGTATGTTCTTGTCAGTTGGTATGTTTGGGGTAGTATTTCAGCAAATACGCTGTATCAGCTTGATTTAATAGACACCATTGATGGAGAGTATGGTGGTTTCATAATTGACGCAACAAGTGCTGATGGCCTGGAACAGGTTAGAAATACTGTTGATGAAAGTTATAAAAGTAAATCAACAGGTTATTACTATGTAACGACTGCATATCCGGGAAGTAAGTTTACTCCTGACACTGATTATACCTTCCATAATCACATTAAGATGAGATTAAGAGAGGTTGACGATGAAAATGCAGTAACATATGCAGAGGCAGATGGCACAATTGATTGGAGATATACTGATCCAAAATGGATTGAACCTACTGGTCATTTCATGATCACTAAGAATGGTAATGATGGTAAGGCTAAGAATAATATTACTCGTAATCCTAAATATGATGGTGGAAAAGAGTATGACGATAATCACATTTGGTTTTACAGACAAGGCAGATCAAGTGACGGATCATCATTGATCAATGGTTGGTATGGTTTCTATCCGTCAGCCATAAATGATCTGCAGGATGAATATGCCGACAATGGAGAAAATGGAGGCGTCGAACTGTCTTACACAATCGACACTGTTGGTTATGTTATGCCATGGATGTATGACAAACTATCTCATAACGAAGAGGATGAGTTAGCACCTCGTATCATTAAGAATTATTATCATCCGGTAAGAATTATTACAGAGGACACGGGAGTAAGCATCGGAAGATATGGCGATAAGTTAAAAACTGGTAAGGATTACGATTTTGTTTCAGTAGAGGTTCCTGATACGGTGTGGGTTTATAAGGGAACTCCTCAAAATATTAATCCAGATGGAACGTTCCATGCAGAAACATTCTATGATGGGACTTTTAAATATGAAAGAGACTATGATAAATCTCATAATCCTGATATAGCTGTTGAAATACTAAGAAATGGACAGTGGGAACAATATGCGGTTGTAAGCTGGCCAAGTGGTACTTACACAGTTACTTTTGCTGATGGAAGAACACAGAAAGACAAAGTCATTGCTCTACCTGAAAATGTTGAAAACGTCAGGACAGTTGTAGTCTGTCAGAATACAAATACAGAAGATTGTGTTTTACAGGCAGCAATAGATTATGACATCAGAATAGTTATTAATCTTCATTCAACAGAGGAAATAATTGCTTTGATTGAAGAAGAGTTTGAAAAGACTAATACACCTGAATTGTACATATATAATGGTACTGTAGAAATTCCTGAAGAATATGTCTCGGAAGGTGTATACAAGGAAATAGGAAGAATTGAAAAAGATGGTTATGATACCATCAGAGGATACACGACTGATACCATGGTTGTTCCAGAAAAGACTGCTGAACAGAAGGTTGGGGAAGTTGACTATGAGAACCGCCAGATTATCATTCATTATACCGGTAAGGTTGAAGAAAGAAGTGTAATCAATGATCGTGTTACCTATGAACAGGCAATAAATGACGAAAGACTTGTTGCAGAGACACACGGCTACTGGTATGACCTGTTACCAAAGGATGTACAGTTACATCCAGACAGAAGTAGAATCATCCTCAGAGAAAATGATAATTTACTGAATGTATTCACTTATGAAAACTACAAGGGTTCAGGAAGAACTTTAGTAGTGTTTGAAGTTGAACTTTCACCTACACCTGAACGTTATCAGAATGGCAACATGTATTATTACGAGGATGTCCCTACTATTACATTCGATGCTATTTATGACTTTGATTCATATATCAATAATCCAAAGAGAATTCATAATGTCATAGCCTTCGAAAGCTCAAATGATTTCATGGGTACTATAGAAAAGTACATGAGTGAGCCAGATGATCCAAATGCAAACAACAACGTATACACGAAACAGGCTTTTGAAAATGATACTGAAAAAGGTTATATGACGGGACTTGATCCGAACAGGGAGGGAGCACCGTTTGTATATGCTGGTGTTTATACAAACCTTGATGTACTTGGAGCAGGTAGAGTATCGCTCCACAAGGATGTTCAGGTTAATAATGATGGTGTATGGTCTCAAGGAACCTGGGAAGAGTCACCAGAATTAAGTCCAGAAGAAAATCAGAAGGAACGTGAAGACAATGAGAGAATTGTTTTTGAAGGTGGTCAGTATAGTTACAGATTAGTCATGATGCCTTCTAGAGATACGCAGTCAAAAGATATGATAATCTTTGATTCTCTGGAAGACTATGAAGCTCGCAAGGGCATGAGTTATGACATAGATGTATGGTCACAGAGTGAGCACGGCACATGGCAGGGTACATTTGCCGGACTTGATCTTGAAGACTTAACAGAAAAAGGGTGTAAGCCAGTAGTTTACTACAGAACGGAAAACATCCAGCTTTCAAATGAAGATGATCCGACACATGGCATCGCCATGAACATGGATGTTCATGATGAAAGCGTTTGGACAGAAGAGTCCAAGTTTACTGAATCACTTGACAAGGTTAAGGCGATTGCTATTGACTGCTCAAAGACAGCTGACGGCAAGGACTTTATGCTTGAACCGATGGAAGTAGTAGTTGTTATCATCAAGATGAATGCACCTGCGGAGGGTGAAGTTGATGATTATGAAGCATATGCATATAACAACGCTTATTATTTGGGAACTACTATCAATATTAATACAGGCGAGTCTGAAAGTGACAGTTTCATAAGATCTGACTACACCAAAGTTGGTTTAATAAATCATGAATTCCATGTAATAAAGAAGTGGATAGATGATAAAGACCGTGATGGCATTCGTCCTGATGAAATTACAGTACATCTGCTTGCGGATGGAAAAGATACAGGGAAGACCCTGGTATTGAATGAAAAATCAGAGTGGAAGGGATCTTTCTTTAATCTGCCTTATACGGATGAAGAAGGAAACAGAATTCATTACTCAGTACTTGAAGATGAAGTTGCTGGTTACACAGCTTCTTATGAGCCAAGTGCAGAGGACGCTACGATCAAGAATACACATGAGCCTGAACGCATCACTATAAATGGCGTAAAGACCTGGGAACTTGATGAGGAGGAAAACCGTCCAGAAAGCATTAGAGTAAGGCTTTATAAGGTTGTCGAAGACGGAGACGATGTACTGATTGCCACAAAAACTGTTAAGGCTTCAGATGGCTGGAAATACTCATTCACAAATCTTTTTAAGAATGAAGATGGTGAGGAGATTAAATACAGAGTTGAGGAAGTAGTCATGACTACAGGAAAGGGTGCTTCCTATTCTCAAGAGGTTGATGGCTATAACATAAAGAATATATATCATCCAAAGGGTGATTTACTTGTAAAAAAATACGTTGATAACGTAACAGCTGTTTCAGCTGAAAAAGAATTTACCTTTACTTTCAGTTTCAGCGACAACAGAGGTGAACAGCCAGTTCCTGTACGTGGTCCTTTTAGTTATGTAATTTTGGATAAAGAAGGAAATGAAGTTGGTAACGGAACAGTAGAAGATACAGGAAAAGTAAAGATAAAGGGTGGTCAGAGTATTCTTGTCAAGGATATCGATGAGTACATTACTTATGCAGTAACCGAAGAAGATCTTGCCGGATTTGCTCTGATTAGCAGTTCTAATACAACAGGTATTATCAAGCCAAATCAGACAGTCACAGCCAACTTCACAAACAGATATGATGCCAATGGCAAATTGAATCTGGAGGCATGGAAAAAGTTGGAAGGCAAAGAAATGGAATATCACCAGTTCAAGTTTGAACTTTCTGAGTTAGTTGATAATCCAGAAGGCTATATTGATATTAACCTTATTAGTACAGTAACCAGTGGAGTTCCAGAAACAGTATACAAAGAGGATGGTTCCATTGATTATTCAATAGCCAGAGTCATATTTAATGCCATCTCATATGAATTGAAAGATGTTGGAAAGACTTTCCGCTATGTTGCCAGAGAAGTTAATGAAAAAGAACCAGGATACATTTATACCAATACAGTCTATGGAATAGAGGTCACAGTCATAGATAATGGTGATGGAACTCTTGGCTATCAGATACATTATTATGACGCCACTACACCTGAAGTAGTAGAAGCAGATCTAATGGAGTTTATCAATAGATATGATGCAAGCGGTGAAGTAGTGTTAAGAGCCTGGAAGGATATGCGTGGCAGAACATTGAAAGATGGAGATTTTACATTTGAACTTTACGATGTAAATAATCCTGAAGAGCCTATAGACATAAAGAAAAACACCTCTGACGCAGCAGTATTCTTTGATCCTATCGAATATAAGTTTGAGGATGCAGGTAAAAAATTCAGATACTTCGTCAAGGAAGTCGTAACAGATGATGAAACTATCATTTTTGATGACAGAGTCTTTGGATACGAAGTAGAAGTCGTAGATAATGACCATGGTGTATTGGATACAAACGTTACATATTACATTATCGATCCTGTAAACAATGCGTGGACGACATCTGAAGATTTGATGCCGGTATTTGTCAATGAATTAAAGCCAGGAAATTTGACGATAGAAAAAGAAATCAAAAATCCTGAAGATTTGGAGTCTGATGCAGATATCACATTCCGCTTCACAATTATGTTTGTTGACGGCAATATCAAAGATGAAGACATAACAGAATACACTTTATATGAAGGCGATAATGAAACAGTTGTACCTGTAAAGATGATTGATAAGACAGTTATTATTAATCTGAAAGATGGACAGAAAGCCGAATTCAATAATATTCCTGCAGGAGTATCATACCAGGTAACTGAAGAAACCATTAAGGACTGGGTAGTTTATGAGAGTGAGAATATCTCTGGCAAGATAGAACCATTGACAACTCTTGCTGTCAAATACGTAAATGAATATGCTCCTGGAACAACCGCAGCACAGTTCTATGGTGTAAAACTGATGGATGAAACTGCAGCAGATAAGGATGCATTTGAATTTGTCTTATATGATGATGAGAATAATGTATTACAGACAGTTAAAAACTTGGCTGGTGGTTTCATAATGTTTGAACCAATCGTCTATAAGGAAGAGGGTGTTTATCATTATGTTGTTAAGGAAAACAATACAAATGATCCTAATATTCAGTATGACGAACACGAAGAAAAGATAACTGTTACTGTAAAGAAGAACGACGATGAATCATTGTCTGCGAATGTCGAATACGATTCTGATGGAATCAAGTTTGTTAACAGAACTAATCCTGGTAGTTTGAGGATTAAAAAGTTTGGTGAGAATGTAACGGAAAATAATAAAAATGATAAGTTCAGATTCAAAGTTACTCTCACAAATTCCAAGGGCTTGCCATTAAGTGATGATGAGAATATCTACTGGTATGTTATTGATGCCAATGGAAATGTTGTTCCTCAGACTGCTGCAAAAACACCTGCAATGCTCAGGAAGACTCGTCTATCACTGATTACTGAAACTGAACCTAATGCGGTCATAGTTCCTGTTTCAGGCAATATAGAAAACAAGGTGACTGTTAAAAAAGACCATATGCAGAACATATCACCTGTTGTAAGGAATGTTGACTTGTCGGGTTATCCGTCAAGTGGTGCTACAGTCAGTGAAACTGGCGAGACAGGAACAAACATCAAGTGGACATTGTACTCAGACGGGACACTTGTAGTAGAGCCAAAAGAAGGTACATCAGGCACGCTTACACCAGGTGAGCAAGGCTCAATAATTAAATGGACAACAAATGAGGGCAATACTATAAGTTACGATAGTATTAATAGAATTAAGTTTAAAGAAACCATTGTAATGAATGCGGACCAGAGCTATCTGTTTGGTACTACTGCTACTAATGACAACGTATATCCAAACAGGCTTAGCCCTGCTTTGCAGAATGTTCAGGCAATTGATCTGACAGGATTGGATGCAAGTGCATTAACTAATGTAAAAGGAATGTTCAGAGGGTGTGAAAAACTGACTGAATTGGATTTAACTCCATTCAGTGGTGCAAAACTAGAAAACATGTCCAGTATGTTCTATCGCTGCAGACAGTTAGCTGCTGTTGATTTAAGCATGTTAGATACTTCCGCAGTAACAGATATGAGTTATTTATTCTATATTTGTTCTGTGTTGAATGACATTAACATGAATGGTATTGATACAAGCAACGTTACCAATATGAGTCATATGTTCCAATCTTGCGTAGGTCTTGAATATTTTGATTTCAGTGTACTTAACACAAGTAATGTACAGGATATGTCATATATGTTAAATGCTGTTCAAAAAATGAAAACGATAGACCTGAGTTCTTTTGATACAAGCAAAGTTAGAAACATGAGTCATATGTTCACAAATGACAGGTTTACAAGTCTTAACACGGATGGTTGGGATACTTCAAAGGTAACTAATATGTCCTACATGTTTGCTGAATGCTCTAATTGTACATCGATAGACCTGAGCAATATTAATACAGTAAGTGTTGGTGATATGTCCTACATGTTCTATAGAGTCTGGGACTTAACAAGTATTGATGTCAGTGGCTTTGATACAAGAAATGTTAGAAATATGTTTGCAATGTTTATGGATTGTGGCAATTTAACAAGTCTGGATTTGTCAAACTTTAACACCTCTAATGTTAAGATGATGGGCAGGATGTTCAGCGGCTGCCGTAGTATAGTTTCTCTTGATCTAAGTAATTTTGATACAAGTAATGTCGGAACTTATGGTAACTATGGAGGAGTTAATTACAACGGAAGAGGTGCGATGAATGAAATGTTCGCCTACTGTTATAGTTTGGAGTCATTAGATATAAGCAATTTTGACATGAGAACCGCTGTAGGCACTTCTTCAAGTCATGGAAATAGTTCCGGAGTTTACTATATATTTGCTTCTGACAAAAATCTAAGAAGATTAGTTATCGGTGAACATTTCAATCTTGGTGGTAGAACGGATGGTGGTTATAACAATTGGGCATCAGTTCCTTCGGCTCCAACGAAATACCCATTTACAGGCAAATGGATAATGGAAGATAGATCATATGGCCCATTCACTGGTGATTATTTAAGCAGAAAAGACTTTGATGCCGCAAAATACCAGGGTGTTTGGATTTGGGAAATTAATTCTGATGTATGTAATATCAGATTTGATGCAAATGGTGGTTCAACAACGGAAGAAGATTTGAATATAACAAATGCTACTGCTTCTATTACCATGCCAGATGATTCTAAGACAACAAGAAAGCATTATATTCTGACGTCATGGAATACCAAGCCGGATGGTACGGGTGATAAGTATGACTTAGGTGAAGAAGTAAATGGATTGGTTAGACTGGGTTATCAGATAACACTTTATGCACAATGGACTCCAAGTAACTTACGCGAATACAAAGTTACACACTATACTCAGAATCTGTCCGGCGCATATATTCTGAGAGAATCAGAAACATTCATTGCGGACAAAGGAACAACAGTCACCCCTGATCCAAAGACGTATGAAGGATATTATGTGCCTGAAAAGAAATCAGGAGTTGTATTGGATGATGATTCACTTGTTATTAGATATGACTATGATCTAACTTCTTATGAAATCATATTTGATGGAAATGGAGCTACATCAGGCAATATGGCTAACCAACAGATGTTTGTTATTGGAAACGATAAACTATCTGTAAATAAATATCAGAGAACAGGATACATGTTTACTGGATGGAATACCAAGACTGATGGTACTGGAGAAGCATTTGTTGATGAACAGATGGTTAGAGGTCTTGCGGGTGCCGATGAAAAGATTACTCTTTATGCACAATGGTTGAATAATGATAATCAGACAACACCTTCACACAGTGTAATCTATGTAGAATGTAAGGCTGGAGAAACTATAGTCATTCCTGAATTGCCAGATGGTACTCAGTACACAATTGAAAAAATTGCTCTGCCTGAGGCATGGGTAAAAGTTGAGGAAAGAAATGTCAGCGGGAAGATAGTTTCTAATGAAATATCCGAAGCAACAGTAATGAACAGATACGAAGCAAATGTGGAAGTGCCGTTAATTGTTCATAAAATACTGGAACATGGAGAACTGGCCGATGGTGAATTCAGTTTTGAACTGAGAAATAGTAGAATGCTATTCCCTTTGACAGCGAGAAACGATTCTGTAGACACTAATGAATTCATTATGGATGAGGATGGTAAACAGATACCAAACCCATGGTATGGAACAGCAGCAGCTATCTTTGAATTGCAATTCAGTGCAGCTGATTTACTCGGTACTAATATCATTGGTGGCACTCCAGGAACATATGAATACTTCATTTCTGAAGTAAACGATGGAAGATCTGATGTAAATTATGACGGACATAGTATCAGAGTAGTCGTAACACTTACTGATGCCGGACATGGGGTTATAAATGTGGATGTTCAGTATGAAGGAGAAGTTCTGTTCATTAATGAAATGAAACCGACAAATCTGAAGATTACAAAAGAGACAGTCAATTCTCCAAATGATGATGAGACATTCGAGTTTATTCTCGAGGTTACAGATTTTAATGGAGATCCAATTACTGATTCATTTATTGCATCAATAAGTGCAACTGGTAAAGATGATGAACCGATGCCAAAACCTTTCGAACCTATTATTGGACCTGTTAAACCAAGACCAGATTTGGATGATAAAGAAGAAAAAGTAGAAATAAACGTAACACCTGGAGTCCCATTTGAACTCAAAGGTGGTGAAACAATTACTGTTTATGGACTGCCAAATGGGGCTTCATATAGAGTTGTTGAGACATCTGAAAAGGAAAACTGGATTCTGACATCTGTAACTGATGATACTGGAACACTTCAAACAGGTGTCGTTAGTGAAGCAGTATTTGTTAATACATTCGAGAGAGAACCTGAAGAAGTACCTGTAATAATCGAAGCAACCAAGAGAATGCAGGGTGGCCTTATTAATACCACCATTGAATATACATTTGAATTGCAAGATGGATATGGTGAAGTATTGCAAACAGCTGGTACTGATGAGGCAGAAGTAACAGAGAGTAAGATTACATTTGAAGAGATTGTTTATACCCTTGACGATGTTGGAAAAACATTCAGGTATTACATCTTGGAGAAGGCTGGATCTGTGCCTGGTGTTGAATTTGATAAGAATATTTATATTGCAGAAG
>JAFUCG010000034.1 GCA_017459795.1 Erysipelotrichaceae bacterium
TCTGTCTGGAAACAATGGCTGGAAAGGGCAGTGAAGTAGGCAGAACCTTTGAACAGTTAAGAGAAATCATTGACAACGTGGAAAAGAAGGAACACATTGGAGTTTGTCTGGATACCTGTCATATTCATGATGGCGGTTATGACCTGACAGATTTTGATGCAGTTCTTGATGAATTTGACCGGGTAATAGGCTTGGATAAACTGTATGTCTTACACATCAATGATTCGAAGAATGTCATTGGTGCTCATAAGGACAGACATGCCAATATCGGTGAAGGTGAAATAGGTTTTGAAAGATTAAATAACATTGTCCATAATCCAAGACTGGATGACATTCCATTGATTCTGGAAACACCTTATAAGGGTGGCAATGCACCATACAAACATGAAATCGAATGTCTTCTGAGTGGTGAATATAAGCCGCTTGAAAACAACTGAAATATTTTCATGAAAACTGAAAATAAATGTTGACATTATTCATGTAAACGATTTACAATACAGACAACGAAGGAGATTCGTCAGATGAAAAAGAATAACACAGCTATGATGATGAACATGATGGCCATGTACATGATGATGTGTACATCTTTTGAATTGAAAAATCCGATGTAATCTCATAGTTGATTGTTAAGTAATTCAATAACCGGAGGTCATCGGATCACCGGTTTTATTTTTGAGGGAGAAATGGAAATGGGAAATTACATTAAGGAACTAACGGTTTCTAATTATGAATCATTTCGAATGTGACGCTTGAAAGCTACGGTAGGGCATTTGAAGTATTTATTAATTAGAAAGAAAGAGGAAAATAAAATGAAAAAATTATTAACAGTATTATTAGCATTATTAGTTTGTTTAACTTTTGCCGGTTGTGGCAGTAATGAAGAAAAGCCAGCTGATGACAAGGTCATCAAGGTAGGTGCTACATTGGTACCTCATGCTGAAATCTTGAAGAACATCGTAGCCAAGACTTTGGAAAAGGATGGCTGGACACTTGAAGTTGTTGAATTCAACGACTATGTTACACCTAACACAGCTCTTGAAGAAGGCGAATTAGACGCTAACTATTTCCAGACCTTAGGATACATGAAGGATCAGAACGAAAACGGCGGCTTGCACTTAACAGCTGTTGTCGGCGTTCACATTGAACCAATGGGAATCTATTCAAAGAAGCACGCTGCCATTAAGGACATTCCTGATGGAGCAAAGATCGGCGTTCCAAACGATACAGATAACTGTGCCAGAGCAATCGACTTATTATTCGCATATGGTTTAATTGATGAAGCAGGTACTGTTGAATCATTAAACGGTGGCACCGGCAACCCACATGGCTTTGAAATCACACCTATTGAAGCTGCAGGCTTACCAAGAGCTCTTGATGATCTTGATGCAGCAGTAATCAACGGTAACTATGCTCTTGAAGCAGGTTTACCACAGTCTTCTCCAGCCCTGGAAATCGAAGTATTCGATGATGTTACAAGTGTTAAGAGAACTAACTACATCGTTGTTAAGCAGGGTACAGAAAGCTCTGAAAAGATCCAGGCCTTAGCTAAGGCAATCGCTTCAACTGATGTTGAAAACTACATTAACGAAACCTATAAGGGAGCTGTCATTCCATCATTCATCGATGCAGATGGAAATGTAGTAAAATATTAAAAGAATTAGTGTATAATACATATCAGCGGTGTTTTGACATCGCTGATACTGTTGTTAAGGAGTCCGCTGATGATAGAACTGAAAGACGTAAGAAAAAGCTTCGATGACCTTGATGTACTTAAGGGTATCTCCATCACAATCAATGATGGAGAGATCTATGGTATCATTGGTCAGTCAGGAGCAGGTAAGAGCACATTATTAAGATGCATTAATGGCCTGGAGTCATATCAGTCCGGTTCAATAACTGTAGATGGAACGCTTGTTTCACAGAAAGACAAGAATACCTTACGCCATCTGCAGAAGAACATGGGAATGATCTTCCAGAACTTTAATCTGCTGGAAAGACTGGATGTATATGAGAATGTGGCCTTGCCAATGAAATTCTGGGGCATTAAGACCAATACACCGGAAGCCAGAAAGAAAATTGAATCATTAATATCATTAGTCGGCTTAAGCGATAAGTTACATGCCAGACCGTCAGAATTATCCGGCGGTCAGAAACAGAGAGTCGCCATTGCCAGAGCATTGGTGTTAGATCCTAAGATCATCCTATGCGATGAAGCAACAAGTGCACTTGACCCTTCAATCACCAGAGAGATCCTGTCATTATTGCAGCAGATCAATGAACAGATGGGAATCACGATCATCGTAGTAACTCATCAGATGGAAGTTGTCAAGCAGATCTGTCAGAGAGTATCATTCTTAAAAGACGGTACGGTTCTTGCGGAAGGCAAGCCTGAAGACCTGTTTATTCATCCTATCAGAGAAGTAAAGGAATTCTTACAGGAAGAAAGCGGCTTGTTACCAACAAAAGGCACAAACATTCAGCTGTTCTTTACCGACAAGAGCTCTGATCCGGTCATTACGATGATGGCCAGGGAACTTAACATTGACTTCTCAATCTGCTGGGGCAAACTAGAGGACTTCCGTTCAAATGTATATGGCAGTCTTGTAATCAATGTAAATGATGAAGACACTAAGAAGGTATGTGACTACTTAGACAAGGAAAAGGTTAACTGGGAGGTATTGAAATAATGTTTGAAATCATATTAAAGGCATCCCAGCAGACTCTGTACATGGTATTCTTCTCAACACTGTTTTCTGTTATTCTGGGTTTCATCCCGGCAATAATACTGACCTTAACGGCACCTGATGGCTTAAAGCCTAATAAGATCGTTTATGAGGTATTAAGCTTCATCGTCAATGTGTTCAGAAGTTTCCCGTTTGTCATTCTGATGGTAATCATCATACCATTGACCAGATTAATTGCCGGTACTTCAATCGGTACCAATGCGGCAATCGTACCACTTACGGTCTGTGCCATCCCATTTATTGCCAGAGTATTTGAAACAAGTCTCAGAGAGACTAATCCGGGTGTCATTGAGGCAGCCAAGTCATTTGGTGCTTCTGACTGGCAGATCCTGTTCAGAGTTTACATTAAGGAATCAGTTCCGAGAATGATAAACGGCATCATCTTACTGATCATAAACCTGTTAGGCTATTCTGCCATGGCCGGTACATTAGGTGGCGGCGGCATAGGCGACATCGCCATCAGATACGGTTATCAGAAGTATTCAACACCATATCTGGTTGTATGTTCACTGATCCTGATCGTCTTTGTCCAACTGGTACAGTCAATAGGAAACTATATTTACAAGAAGATTTCGTAAGAGGCAGGGAAATAATCCTTGTCTTTTTTTTCGTTTCCTGAGCGATTACACATAAAAAACAATAGTCGCCGTTAAATCGATTGTATTCTGACAAGTTTGATTTAGTATAAAAGCAGGAGGTAGTTATGAAAAAACTAGTCAAAATCATAATATCATTATTTATCATCATTTCGTTTTCTTCTTTAACTCTTGCGGCTGAAATAGATACACCAGAAGATCCGTATGATCCAGATGAGTATGTTGAAACAACCATAACGTATCATACTGGTAGTGAAGTGAGCCAATATTGTAATGGTTGTATTGTAGGTGTAACACCATACTTTACAGCAGGGGTTATCAGATATAATCCAAATGGAGATGCCTGGAGTTATTCAGTTAACTGGGGTGGAAACATAACATCGTTTAGTAGAACAACTGGTACACCATACACAACGAGTGATGTTTCTGTTTCATTAACCAATGTTCATTTTTATGTCGAGAACTATACTTTGAAAGTCTCATATAAAGTAAAAATATCCATTGGGGGAGCATCATCTACATCGAGCACCCAATACTTAACACTAAAGAACAACGTACACTAGAATAAAAGGGCAATTTTTTAATCGCCCTTCGCTAAATATGGCTATGATACTTAAAAAACTATTGTTACCAGAAAAAATCATAGTATTCCTGACATTTATTGTTCTGTTTACAATCCTGTCAGGTTCTTTTCTTGTGAATAAGGCCAGCAGGCTTGCTGAGGATCTGATAACTCATCAGGTCAGACCAATCATTTCTTTCGGCAACATATACATAAATGAATTTAATAAGTTTGACTGGTTTAACACTTCGCAAAATCAGACAGACAGGTACATGAGTGACATAATAGATTTCTGTAATGATCTTGAAAAGGAAAACTATGTATATCATGTGGATTATACTTTGAAAAAGAGCATGCTGTTTGGCAATAATGCGCCAGCTGGGTTAGATTCATCTGTGTTGGAGTAACTGAGAACTGCCATAGAGGATATCATTAATGACAATTTTGATAAAGCTGTAAGAAATCGGGAATACGATCAACAGTTGTTAAGTGATATTCTGTTCAACATAAATCACAATGTAGAACTGCTTGGAGAAAACAGTTCAGATACAATAGCTTTAAGGTATAAAAACAGTCGTGTGACTGAAGGCCGCAGTTTCACGGATGAGGAAATAAAAGAAGGCAGATTTGTCTGTATGGTTCCAAAAGGATTTACAGTATATTCTCCAGGCACAGATACAAAGATAAAAGATGCAGAAATAGGGGATATTGTTTACTGCCGTTCTTCTTTTTTCAAAGAAGGACAGTACGCAGGGGGAAAGATCTACAGGTTCGAAATAATAGGCATCATTCAGAATGAGAATTCTGAGGATGACAGTCAGTTCAGAGTAGTGGTTCCAAATCAATGTATCCTTAAAATCAGGAACGACGATCTGTATTACAGTGAATTGTATGACAGCGAGATCATGGGTGCCGAATGGGCTGATATGGCTCCATCACAGTATGATTTCAGTAATTATGACAGGATGCTGTATTTCACATTAACTGCAGAAAAAATGATAGAGATGTCAAGAGTGAGAATTGAACTGAATCATCCCAGAGACATTGAGAAGTTTAATGACTATTATCATTCTCATCTTTCTGATTATCCAACACTGAAAGTAAGTGTCTCCACAGCTGATTTCGACAGGATAGCTGGACCTGTCAGAAATCTTCGTAATCTTTCACAGATTGTTTGTATTGTCGTAACACTTGTATCATTGTTAGTTACAGGATTGCTGGTGCTTCTTTCCATAAAGAACAGATTCAGAGAAATGGGACTGTATCTGGCTTTAGGAGAAAGGAAGTGCAAAGTTGTGTTGGACTTGGTTACGGAATATGTAATAATCGGGTTTCTTGCGTTAACCATTTCGATGTTTATTGGAAACAGAATTGCTGAGAAAGGGGCTGAAGCAGTTATAAGCCAGTATGATTTTCCTGCAGAGCAAATAGAAAGTGAATTTACCACTGCAACAACTGAGGATGTGATCAATGCCTTTGATGTCAAACTGGATTCAGACTCAGCGTTAATGCTGACTGCCTGTACTATGGGAATAGTTCTAATAGCTTCTTCATTTGCATCTTTATATGTTGTGAGGATAAAACCAAGAGAGGTACTTTTGAAATAACATGACAATGTTTAAAAGAGCATTATTATGCATCATCAGAAACGAAACAAGGTCAGTACTATTACTGCTGATCATTTTTGTAATGGGGTTTTTAATGTCTTCCTCTCTTGTCATAGAAAAAGCATGTGGTGGTTTGGAAGAACAGTTTCTTAAGGAAACAGGTCTGGCTGTGATGTTTTCATATGATTTTGAAGACAATGTGGAAAATAATGCGCTTTGGTTGGGAGGTAAAAAGGATAGAAACAGTACATTCAGTAATGTTTATAAAACTCTGAATATGTTCTGTGATAACCCTTATGTTACGGACTATGGGTACAATATCTACATGCATGGATTCAGTGATTGCCTTTACAAGGAATCCAGTGAATTTGGGTGGAAAAACGTATTTGATTTCAGTGATCCATATGCACAGTACACAAGGCCGCTTATGTGGGGAGTAGACAGAACTGAGTTTTCTGAGCTGGCTGACTATGTCATCAATGTCACAGAGGGAAGGTCATTTACCAGAGAAGAAATCAGTGGTGGTAAAAATGTATGCATTGTTAATGAGAAACTCAGAATCGATAAAGATGGTGTCATGAGTGAAATACGAGTTGGAGATACAATACCTGTGAAACTGGTAGTATTCAGTTCTCCAAACGGTGCATATAACACATATGTAGGTAATGAGTTATACAGTGAGTATGAATACCTGAAAGTCATAGGGATAGTGCATTATAACTCGGATAATGACAAGGCAGCGGTAAATGAATACCGAGATCCTGAAATGACTATATACATGCCTAATAAAACAGTTATGATGATCCATGAACATATGGATAATCTCAGAAATTCATACGAAATAAAAAAGGATAATCTTTATGGTGTTCTTGATGACAGTTCCTTGGGTATTACAAACTATTATCTACAGATTACAGACTTTTCAAAAACTGCTGAGGTACTTTATCAGTTTGAAGAATACGCTGATGTACTGTCAGAACATGGAGATCATCCCGAATATGTAAGCCTTGTCACAACAAAAGATGCCTATGACAACATATCATGGGCAGTAAAAGGACTTTGTACTTTTGCGGGTGTCTTTCATAAACTGTCTACAGTATTCTTTATTATCGTTACTGTACTCGTGGTAGTATTGCAGATCAGAAACAGGAAGAAGGAAATAGGTATACTGTTAAGCAATGGGGAGAAGAAAAGCAAAGTCATAATGCAGATGATTCTGGAGTTGTTCATTGTAGCTGTAGTGGGAATTACGCTTTCTATACTGGCAGGATACCGAATGGCTGAACCTGTCGGTGCAGCACTTATGAGTAATACAATAGAAGCGAAATCAGAAACAATGAGTACAGATGATCGTGGAAATAGGATAAACAGGATTCTGGATGTTGATGAAGAAACGTTAGTTGAAATGTTTACGGTTAAACCTGATTATAATTCCATAGTCTATCAGTATTTCGAAGGGCTTAGCTGTGTAATGATATCTGCGGGAATGATATGTTATGCAGTAGTCTTAACAATACCAAGAAAAATAATGTTGGATGGTGATTGATATGATAGTACTGGAAGTAAAGAACCTGCAGTATTATTACCAGGATGGCAGAAAAAAAAGAATTATCCTGGATAATGTGAATGCTGAATTTGAAACAGGTAAGTTCTATGCCATATTGGGAGAATCAGGAAGCGGTAAGACGACCTTCCTGTCTTTGATCAGCTCTCTTGATACTCCTCAGTCAGGAGAAATACTGTTCAGAGGTAAGGATATAAAAGACATTGGCTATGAAAGATACAGAAGAAATCATATAAGCATGGTATTCCAGAACTATAATCTGATACAGTACATGACTGCTGCAGAAAATGTATTGGTGTCCATGGGCATTACTGATAACAGGATAGAAGGCAATAAGAAAGAAACAGCCTATAAGCTTTTGGAAGATGTCGGGATAGATAAAGAGACTGCCGACAGAAGAGTAAACAGGCTATCGGGAGGAGAGCAACAGAGGACAGCGATAGCCAGAGCGTTAAGCACCAACTCTGAGATCATAATGGCAGATGAGCCAACAGGCAATCTGGATCATGAGACAAGCGGGGAGATCATAGATCTTCTGATGAATTTAGCACATGAAAGGGATAAGTGTGTGATTGTAGTTACTCATGATCTGAGCATAGCTGGGAAGAGTGATGTGATATTGCAGCTAGATACCAAAAAGAAGGCATTTACAATATACAATTAAATTCTTGTCAGAAACGAACTATTGTTTTATATGATAGATTGGTTTTCAATATATTGTGTAGATACTTATGGAGGTAGCCGATGGAGCAGATAAAAATAGGTGAATACATAAAGAAAAACCGTAAAGAGAAAAAACTAACGCAGCAACAGCTTGCCGATATTCTGCATACAACCAACAAAGCTGTATCAAAGTGGGAAACCGGAGTCAACATTCCTGAAACAAGCATGTTGGTACCATTAAGCGAAGCATTAGGAGTATCGGTTCTTGATTTACTTATGGGAGCAGATGTAGAAAAATCTGACATACAGGGAAAAAATGACATGGGGACTGGATTATCAGACTTCATACATAAACAGAACAGCAAGTACAGAATTGTGTCAGTTCTGTTATTGGTAATGACAATAATCGTTGCAGGTATATTCATTTCCAGAGGTGTAAGAGAACAGAAGTATCTAAAACAGTTTACTGTTCTTGAAAGGGGAGACAAGTTCAATGTGGTACAGGAAAAGATACCATTTGAAAGCGCGTTTTCTGAACAGTATAAAAAACTGACTTACATAACTCCGTTGGGTAACATAATTGATATTTCCTTCTTTGGTGATGAAGGATTACTGTACATATATGAATACAACAGTACCAGAACAGTCATGAAGCGAATGATCATGTCACCTCTTGAAGGTGAATATTGTTTATCATATGACAATAATGTAAGGATTGTATTTAACAATAGTGAATATGAAATATACGGCTCAGGAAATGATTATATGGATCTGATGGAAATGCTTGGAAACAGGGAGAAAGCAACTTTTGATGGCACTTACATTAATGAGACCATATATAGTTTCCCGACAATCGAAAAAACGATGGAATTCAATCTGAACAGTGATTTCAAGGATGTAATAGTTGTGTACTTAGGAGAGGATTCTTTTAGAATTAAAAAAGAGAACACCTACATGGAGTTCCTAAAGAATATTGATAGTACTGAAATAGAACAAAACAGCTGAAAAGCAGCCGTTTTTGGAACAGAAATGTTCCTTTTTTCAACTGTTTATAGAGATAAAATCAATTGATTCTCGTTTGAGTCGATTGATTTTTTTGTTTAATGAACTACCATTTAAGTAGGAGAAAAGTTATGGACCAGAAGAAAATAGGAGAATATATTCATAGATACCGTAAAGAAAAAGGTCTGACCCAGCAACAACTTGCGGAAATTCTTCACGTCAGTAACAAGGCAGTTTCAAAATGGGAAACAGGAGTAAATACTCCAGATACTAGCATGCTTATTCCTCTGAGTGAAGCTTTGGGAGTATCTGTGCTTGATTTGTTAATGGGAAGTGATCTTGATAAGGCTGACACTTCTGAAATAAACAGCTTTGGGACCAGACTTTCTGAAAGCCTGACACTTATTAAGAA
>JAFUCG010000035.1 GCA_017459795.1 Erysipelotrichaceae bacterium
AGATTGTCATTATTTCCTTATTCTTCTTAGCAGCGATGGCATCAATTTCCTTAATTGATTCATCTGTAGCCTTCTGGATCTTTTCCAGCATGTCCTTCTGAACATCTTCAGGGATGGTCTTATCCTTCTTAACGTTGTCGTTAGCGTCTCTTCTGATGTTTCTGACAGCTACCTTGGCTTCTTCAGCCATGTTCTTTACCTTTACGGTATATTCCTTACGGCGTTCTTCTGTCAGAGGTGGAACAACGATTCTTAACTGAGTTCCTTCGTTCTGAGGTGTTAAACCGATGTTAGCTGCGAAAATGGCCTTTTCAATGTCCTTTACACACTTCATTTCGTAAGGCTTGATAAGGATCTGCTTGCCTTCTACTACTGAGATAGAAGAGATCTGGTTAATTGGGGTAGCCATGCCATAGTAATCGATTTCAATGTTTGAAACCAGATTTGGGTTAGCTCCTGATGTTCTGATCTGGGTTAAAGACTGTTCAAAGCTTGCTAATGACAAAGCCATTCTTTCCTTAACGATATCGTATTCTGACATATTATCTTCCTCCTGTGATTACGGTGCCTATTTTTTCACCATTTATTACTCTGGAAATGTTTGTGATGTCATTCATGTTGAACACGATTGCTCCAATGTTATTATCCTGGCACATTGAAGCAGCGGTAAGGTCCATGACACCAAGCTGCTTATCCAGCATTTCCAGATAAGTTAAACTGTCATATTTTGTAGCGGTAGGATCCTTGTCAGGATCAGCGGTATATACACCATCAACGCCATTCTTAGCCATTAAGATGACTTCTGCTTCAATTTCAGAAGCTCTCAAGGCGGCTGCACTGTCTGTTGAGAAATATGGGTTACCGGTACCGCCGCCATAAATGACGATCTCACCGGCATTAAGATGTTCCATAGCCTTTCTGGCATCAGCTACATCAGCAGCTCTAGGAACTTCTACTGCTGACTGTACATATGATGGTACTCCAGCCTGATCAAGTGCGCCCTGAACAGCCAATGCATTGATAAGTGTGCCTAACATGCCCATCTTATCAGCCTGTACTCTAGGTAAGTTCAGTTCCTTGGCAAACTTGCCTCTGATGATGTTTCCGCCACCGACAACGATGCCGACCTGAACACCCATTTTCGTGATCTTCTTTAATTCTTCAGCCAACTGCTGCAGCATCTTTGAGTCAAATGTGCTTTCCTTGCTGGCTAAAGCTTCACCGCTTAATTTTAATAATACACGCTTGTACATAATAATTCACCTAACCTAACTATATTGACTGCAGTCTATTTGAAATCATCTGCAGTAATGAATACTTCTCTTGGTTTTGAACCATTGGCTGGGCCAATTGCCCCTTCCTGTTCCAGGAAGTCAATGATACGGGCAGCTCTGTTATAACCGAAACCGAAATAACGCTGAATTGAAGATGTTGAAGCCTTGCCGGTTGTGGCTACGAACTTCTTGACGTCTTCATATAACGGGTCAGCACTGGTCTGACCTAACATCTGAGCTTCTGCCCCTTCGCCTACGACAAAGGCATCATCATATTCAGGCTTGCCCTGACTCTTTACAAAGTCAGTGATCTTATGGATTTCTTCATCGCTGACGTAAACACCCTGGATACGCTGCGGTGAAGATTCACCCATTGGAATGTATAACATGTCACCATTACCTAACAGTCTTTCGGCACCGACCTGGTCAAGTACGATTCTTGAGTCGATGGCACTGGCAACTGCGAAGGCAATACGGCTTGGAATGTTGGTTTTAATGGTACCGGTAATGACATCGGTACTTGGACGCTGAGTAGCTACGATCAGATGAATGCCGCTGGCTCTGGCTAACTGTGTGATACGCTGAATGCTGGCTTCAACATCCTTGCCATGAGTGATCATCAAGTCAGCTAACTCATCGATGATGACAACGATCTGAACCATTGGCTTGAGCTTTTCATCATTTTTCGCTTTCTTGTTGTATTCCTTAATGTCTCTTACCCCTACATCGTGGAACTTGTTATATCTGTTATCCATGATGGAAACGATCGTCTTAAGCGCGTTGGCAGCTTCTGAGGTATCGGAAATAACCGGACCGATCAGGTTAGGAATATCCGTATAAGGCGTAAATTCAACCTTCTTAGGATCGATCAGAAGCAGTTTGACATCATTAGGTGTTGTTCTTAACAATAATGTGGTAATGATGCTGTTGATGCAGACAGACTTACCTGAACCGGTACTGCCGGCAATTAATAAGTGAGGCATTCTGTCGATCTCGGCATAGACATTCACGCCTGACAAGTCCTTGCCAAGAGCGATGGTTAACTTCTTATCAGCGTACTTTTCAGGAACATTGCTTAACAGTTCCTTCATCTTTACGCCGGATCTTTCAATATTAGGTATTTCTATTCCGACGGCATTCTTGCCAGGAACAGGAGCTTCAATTCTGACATCCTTTACAGCAAGTTCCATCTTGATGTTTTCCTGTAAGGAAGTGATCTTGCTGACTTTGATGCCAGGCTGAGGCTTGACTTCAAACTTTGTTACACTAGGACCGATATGGGTCTCCTGCAATGTACAAGGAACATCGAACTGTTCCAGAATGTCAATTAACTGCTGACCCTTGATTTTCGCATTGTTTCTGTTCTCATTACCCTTGCTGGTTGGTGAGTTCTCCAATAATGAAAGTCTAGGCAGACGGTAATCCTTGAACTGTGAGAAGCCAACGGAACTAGTTGTTTTCTCAGTAGTTTCCAGTTTTTTCTCACTGGTATTCTGTACTACAGGTTCCTTAACTGTATCCTTTACAGCCGGCTTGATTGGTTCAACTGTAACCTGTTCGGTTTCAGGTTCATTATAGACTGGATAAACAGGTTCCTTTGTAACGATGGTATCTTCAACATTGATAGGTTTCTGTTTCTTGGTAATAAGCGGGGTCTGTTTTTTAACAGGCTTTGGCTTGTTCTTGTTATCGGCAATGTACTTCTTAACTGCGTTATAGGCAGATATCAGGAAGTCATCTTCCAGTAACATGTAAATGCCAAAGACAAACAGTACAACTGTTAATATGATCGTTCCGATCTTGGAAATCAGACCACTAACCAATGAATATAACAGGATGCCTATTACACCACCGCCAGCACTTTCTTCTCCTGCATAGATCTCAGAAGTTCTGGCAAAGAAGTCATCCATTGCTTCCTTACCGGTAAGCTCCTGTCCAATTAAGGACGTTAAAAGGATCACTCCCAGTAAAAGCACTATTCCCCCGACAAGTGTCTTGTTTCCAATACGTGGAAGCTCCTTGCCAATAAACAGTGATAAACCGGCAATGATCAGAATGAAATAAAATATGAAATAAAAATTACCAAGAGCAAATCTGCTGCATTTATGCAGGAATTCACCTAAAAAACCTGTGTTTTCATGCAACAACACAATTAAACTTAATACAAACAGAATTCCACCATATATCTGTACAGTGGATTCCTTTTTTGCTCTTGTCTTTCGACGCTTCTTACTAGCCATTTATGCCTCCTTATCAGCCTGGCAGGTTAATCTCTATCAGAGCCGGAAGAATCATTGGACGCTTTCCAGTCTCCCTCAATACATATCTGGAAACCATCTCTCTTAATTCGCTTCTTACGGCCATATTCTCATAGTTGCCTTCCGCAACTCTTTCTTCAATTAAATCAACTGCCATCTTACCGACATTCTTAATGACATACTCAGAGTCCTTTACGTAAATCACGCCACGGGACTGAATGTCCGGTCCGGCAATTATTTCCTTTGTCTTGTAATTGATGGCTAAGCCAATGATGATTACGCCATCAGTAGACAATGTTTCTCTGTCACGCAATACAAAGCTGGTAATGCTCTTGTCATTGTCATCACCTACCATTGTATCACCTACATCAACGAAATCTGAACATGATACCAAAGTTCCGTCATTAATGCTGGCGACCTGGCCATTGTCAAGAATGATTACCCTGTCTGGGGTCAGGCCTAACTGTAAGGCCAGGTTACCGGCCTGTACAAAGTTAAGGTATTCACCCATTACAGGTACAAAGTACTTTGGCTTTACCAGATTAAGTATCATCTTCATGTCTTCAGCACCCGGGTGCATTGACAATACTTCCTTTGAATCAAGCTTAACGATATTGACATTGTCTCTGTACAGTTCATCTTCCATCTTGCTGGCCTTCTTTTCCAGCCCGTTAACAACAGGAGAAGCAATGATTACTGTATCATTTTCGCTTAATTCAATAATCGTATCTTCACCGGTAGCGATTCTGTTCATTAAGGTGAAGATGTTCTGACCGCTGCCGTTAACGATGACAACGACATTCTCAATGTCATTAGAGAAGTTTTCTCTGCTTATTTCCAAACCGCGTGGCATGGTATAGTAACCTATGTTTTCCAAATCGGTAATTCTCTGTCTTAAGTGTTCATTATAGAAGAATACTGAACGCTTGAATTCCTTAGCCAGGGCAATTATTTCCTTTACACGGAAGTAGTTCTGGCTGTAAACGGTAATGATGATCCTGCCCTTGGCATCTTCAAATGAAGATCTTATAAGGTTACTGATGCGATGCTTTGGAGCCGTAAAGGTATCCTTATCGGCATATGAAGATTCCATCAACAAGGCCAGTACACCCTTCTTGCCGATTTCAGCGATTGCACTGATGTCACAGTCAAAGCCCTTGTCATGCATGTCAAAGTCAATTACGAACTGTTCGCAGATGACGATCTGGCCATCAGGTGTATCAATGGAAATACCAATGGCATCAGCCGTAGCGTGAGTAAGACCAAATGAAGTGATCTTTATGCCATGAATGTCTGTTTCGCCATAACGAGGCATGACGTGGAACTTAACCTTGCTGTATTCTTCCGCTGACATGTTGTGCTTGAGAACACGGTAACACATTTCCGGTCCGTAAACATCCAGGTGGATCTGACGTAATAACTGCGGTAAGCCGTTCATCATGTCATCATGGGCATGAGTAATTACAACACCCAGGATCCTGTCCTTGTTTTCAACAAGGTAGCTGTAATCAGGGACGATATATTCAATGCCAAACTGATTTTCGTCAGGGAATTTCAGACCAGCATTAACAACGATGATCTTATCACCGATTTCGATGCAGTAGAGATTCTTGCCGCTTTCATCAAGCCCGCCGAGTGCTACGATTCTAATCTTACTCATTATTGTCCTTTCTTTTTAATATTGTAAAAACACATTATTCCTGCTCACCGTTAAGTGAATTCTTTCTTCCTTCTGTGACCTTTACATTAATTATATCACCAATCTGTCCTTCTTTTAGCGTGAAATTGATAAGCTTTGACTGAGGCGTATAACCGCTGTAAACAGTTGGATTATTCTTAGATGGGCCGTCAATCAGAACTTCAACAGTCCTGCCCTCCCACTTGAGATTGTTCATCTTGGAGTAATATGCCAATCTGCCGTTTAAGCGCTGCAGTCTTTCCTTCTTAACTTCCATTGGAATACTGTCAGTCATTTTGGCGGCTGGTGTTCCCGGTCTTGGTGAGAAGATGAATGAATATGCATTGTCGTACTTGCAATATTCAACTATCTTCAGTGTATCTTCGAAATCCTCATCAGTTTCATCTGTGAAACCGACGATTATGTCTGTTGAAACAGCCAGTTCATTGACCTTGCTCTTTAATTTGTCAAACAAGGCAATGTATTCATCATTGGTATATCTTCTGCCCATTCTCTTTAATACGCTGTTACTGCCGGACTGAAGCGGTAAGTGTACAAATGGCATGATGTTATCATATTTAGCTATGGCATCTACCATATCATCAGTGAAATCCCATGGATGAGAAGTCATGAAACGGATCCTTGGGATACCTGTTTCAGCTACTTCAGCCAGTAATCTGGCAAAGTCACCGTTGTCACTTGGTAAGTCCTTACCATAGGCATTGACGTTCTGGCCTAATAACATGATCTCCTTATAGCCGGCACTAACCAGCTGCCTGGCTTCGCTTAAGACGTCTTCTCTTAAACGGCTTCTCTGCTGGCCACGGGTATATGGAACAATGCAGTATGTACAGAACTTGTCACAGCCATCCATGATGTTGATGCTGGCCTTGAATGGTGAAGTTCTGACAGATGGCAAGCCTTCATATATGTTGCCCTGTCTGGAATATACCTTAACACTCTTTTCGTTATTAACGATGATGTTTTCAATCAACTTTGGTAATTCGAAAATGTTATGTGTGCCAAAGATCAGCTGGACACTTGGGAACATTTCCATTATCTGCTTTACTATTACGTCTTCCTGAGCCATGCAGCCGCACAAGCCCAAAATCAAAGAAGGTTTGATGCGTTTGTAATTCTGCAGGAAACCTATTTCTCCTATTACTCTCTTTTCAGCGTTTTCTCTGATCGCGCAGGTATTCAGAATTATGATGTCAGCTTCTTCCAACAGTTCGGTATGAGCGTAGCCCATTTCCTCGAGAATGCCGGAGATGACTTCGCCATCTCTGACGTTAGCCTGACAGCCATATGTTATTACATGATAGTTCAAACCGTTGCCGAGATTACGTTGAACATCATTAAGATCAAGAGCGTTTCTGATAATTTCTGCTTTATAACCTGCACTTCTGAAGCGTGCCTTGTTTAAATCCGGTAAACTGATGTTATTCATCTATCTTATCCCACAAAAAACCAAGCGGTTGAGGCTTGGTTATTTTTCGCTAATTGCGCTCATTGGACATGTGCCCATGCATGCACCACAATCAACACATAATTCTGGATCGCTTTCAGCTAAGCCGTCTTCACCTAATTGGATAGCTCCTACTGGGCATACACCTACGCAAGCGCCACAGCCTACGCAGACTTCCTTATTTACTTCTACTGGCATTTTTATCAACACTCCTTTTCTTGTCGAAACCATTATAGCATAATGAAGTTATTTTTCAATAATTATGGTTTTATTTGAATTCGCTCTATTTTGACTGCTTTTCTGTTCTGTAAATCGATATCAACCACTACCCCGCACAGCATTCCCGCGTTCTCGGAAACGGTGTATCTGCTGGTGGTTTCGTTGTAGAACATGTTGATGACTTCATAGGTATCACGGCCCAAAACAGACTCATAGGCACCCGTCATGCCTACATCACATATGAAGGCACAGTTGCCATGAATTGCCTCATCAGCGGTCTGAATGTGGGTGTGAGTACCGACGATCATCTGAACGTCCTTCCTGAAATAATGCATGAAGGCGTACTTCTCGCTTGTTGCTTCACCATGGAAGTCAACGATGCGGATGTCGCAAGGATACTTGCTGATCAGCTCTTCCATTGTCTTAAATGGATTGGCTGAAACATTATCCATGAACACAGAACCGTAAATATTGAATATGCCTACCTTACAGCCTTCATATTCAAGCAGTAAGACCGGTTTGCCAATGTCCTGAGGATTCATGTTGGCTGGTCTTATCAGTTTGTCAGCGTCTTCTATGAAGCTGTAGATAGTATCCTTGGAAAAGGCATGATTGCCTAATGTGACACAGTCAACCCCTGCCTTTATGAAACTTTCGTATATCTTCTTTGTTATGCCCTTACCGTGGGCACTGTTTTCACCATTAACTATTAACAGATCGTAACTGTATTTTTCTTTTAAAAAAGGAAGATGCTCAAAAAGAGCATTTCTTCCTGATTTACCAACTATATCACCTATAAATAATACTCTCATACTACTTAGCAGTTTCACTGGCTCTGGTTTCCCTGATGACAGTTACCTTGATCTGACCAGGATAAGTAAGTTCACTTTCGATCTTATCCTTGATCTCTCTGGCAAGTCTGTAACAGTTAACGTCATCGATCTTATCAGGCATTACCATAACACGAACTTCACGTCCGGCCTGGATAGCGTAACTCTTATCGATGCCATCAAAGCTGTTGGCAATCTTTTCCAGTTCTTCCAATCTGTTAACATAGTTTTCAAGTGATTCGTATCTTGCGCCAGGTCTGGCAGCTGACAATGCATCAGCAGCGGCTACCAGGTTAGCGATGACACTGGTTGCTTCCGTATCGCCATGGTGAGATGCGATCGCATTAAGAACGATTGAGTTTTCCCCATGTTTCTTACATACCTTAACGCCCAGTTCAACATGTGAACCTTCCTGTTCAAAGTCAATGGCCTTGCCGATGTCATGTAACAGACCGGCACGCTTAGCCAGATTCTGATTCATGCCTAATTCAGCAGCCATGATACCTGCCAGATGAGCAACTTCAAGACTGTGCTGTAATACGTTCTGACCATAGCTGTAACGGTACTTAAGAGTACCGACAAGTCTGATCAGTTCTCTATCCATTTTGCCTAAGCCAAGTGAGAATACAGCGTTTTCGCCTGCCTTCATGATTACTTCATCAAGTTCAGCAGTCTTCTTGTTTACAACTTCTTCAATTCTGCCCGGCTGGATTCTGCCGTCCTTGATCAGGTATTCCAGAGTCTGTCTGGCAATTTCTCTTCTGATCGGATTGAAGCAGGAAATTGTGATTGTTTCAGGTGTGTCATCAATGATCAGGTCAACACCGGTAGCCTGTTCAATGGCTCTGATGTTACGGCCTTCACGACCGATGATTCTGCCCTTCATTTCTTCAGATGGTAAACCTACGACTGAAACTGTGCGGTCGATGGTTTCTTCCTGAGCATATCTCTGAATGGCAATGCCGATGATGTTTCTGGCCATTTCTGAAGCAGCGGATTTGGTTTCCTCTTCCTTCTCCTTCATGTAGGCGGCCATTTCATTAGCTGACTGCTGTTCAACGATGGCGAACAGTTCGCTCTTGGCATCAGCAGCTGAGAGATTAGCTACACGTTCAAGTTCAGTAACCTGAATGTCGATCTTCTTCTGTAAATCTGTCCTCATTCTATCTAATTCTGAGGTTTTGGATTTAATAGATTCTTCTTTATCATCTAACTGTTTTTCACGATTTTGAATCTTCTCTTCACGGAAATTCAGTGAATCATCTCTGCGTAACAGTTTGTTTTCGAGTTCCGTTACTTCCTGACGATGTTTTTTGATTTCCTTTTCAGCCTGCAGTTTTAATTCATAGGCAGAGTTCTTGCCATCTAAAACAGCCTGTCTTTTGACATTTTCTGCTTCAATGTTGGCTTCCTTTATAATTAAATCTGCTTTCTGTTGATTTTTGTTTAAACCCATTTTTGAGAGAACTACCATGATAAGTACTCCCAAAATAATTCCCAAAGAACAGTATAAAATGAAGTCTAAAATATGAAATCCCATATATACCTCCATTTTTTACTCACAAAAATACTATTATATTTTAACACAATATTCACAAAATAAAATAGTAAGTTAGCATAAGAAAACAGGCTTGCGCCTGTCTCGTTATTCTTCAGTTTTCTTTGATAATTCTGCCCTGATTTTCTTTTCCAGATCAGCTACGATCTCAGGATGTTCATTCATGAAGGCTCTGACATTTTCCTTGCCCTGGCCAAGTTTTTCACCCTGGTATGAGAACCATGTTCCTGACTTTTCCAGCAGATTATAGTCAACAGCCAGGTCAATGATCTCACTTAAGCGGGAAATGCCTTCACCATATCTGATTTCAACCTGGCAGCTCTTGAATGGCGGAGCGACCTTGTTCTTGACAATCTTGATGTTGGTCTTATTACCGATGATGTCACTGCCCTGCTTGATTGCTTCACTCTTTCTGATTTCAATTCTTAATGAAGCATAGAACTTCAGAGCCAGACCACCGGTTGTGGTTTCAGGGTTACCATATACAACACCGATCTTCTGACGGATCTGGTTAATGAAGATTACCGTACACTTTGAACGGTTGATTGCTCTGGACAGACGGCCAAGTGCTCTGGACATTAATCTGGCACGTAAACCGATGCTGTTGTCGCCGATTACGCCGTCAAGTTCCTGCTGTGGAACAAGAGCAGCTACTGAGTCAACGACGATGATGTCGATGGCGCCGCTGTTGATCAACAGTTCAGCAATTTCCAATGCCTGTTCACCACTGTCTGGCTGAGACAGGATCAGTTCATCAATGTTAACGCCTAAGTTCTTGGCATATACAGGATCAATGGCATTTTCTGCGTCAATGTATGCGGCCTTGCCACCCATCTTCTGAACTTCTGAAACGGCATGTAAGGCAAGTGTTGTCTTACCACTGCTTTCAGGTCCGTATATTTCAATGATACGTCCTCTTGGATATCCACCGATGCCAATTGCCTTATCCAGCAATAAGGAACCTGTAGGAATGGCATCAACTTCCAATGCAGCCTGATCGCCCAGGCGCATGATTGAGCCTTTACCGTACTGTTTTTCTATTTCCTTGATCGTTTCATCCAAAATCTTGTTTGCATCCTTTTCAGCCATAACCCTGACCTCCTATTTAACTATAGTTTTGTAAATTAACTGTTCCTTAAAAAATCCTTTAATCTGTTAACCGTTCTGTTGATGATCTCCTGACGCAGTTCATTACGCGGCATTTCAATCAGATCACAGAATGGATGTGCTTCACCGTTTATCATGATGCAGGTATATACCAGTCCTGCCGGCTTATCTTCCAAGGTTGAAGGTCCGGCGTTACCGGTAAATGATACCGCAACGTTTACTTCAAATTTCTGCTGGACATTTAGTGCCATTTCATAGGCTGTCTGTTTACTGACAACACCATAGGCATCAATTGTTTCCTTTTTAACTCCTACTACATGCTCCTTGATCTCGTTCCAGTATGAGACGATACCGCCTTTTAGGACTTGGGAAACATGTGGTATTTCAGTCATCCTGGCCGCAAATAAGCCGCCGGTCAGACTTTCACAGCTGGCAATGGTATAGCCTTTTTCCAGCAGTAATTCATACAATTCCTTCATATTACTTTGACTCCCAGATAAATGCCTTAGCCTGATTGTAATAATCGATGCCGCCTAAGACACTGATTATTGTTGAGAACCATAAGAGAATGTCGCTCATCGGTAAGTTGATTGATTCAAACGGAATATTATTCAGCATTACCAAAATGATACAGAACATCTGAGATACGGTCTTTATCTTGCCTAAGATACCGGCTGACATTACAACACCCTTGCTTGAAGCCATCATTCTGGCACCGTCAACGACGATGTCTCTCCAGATCATGACAACTACCGGAATGGCTGGAATCTCACCCTTTACAGCCAATAAGATGAACATGGTTGTTGTTAAGCACTTATCAGCGATCGGGTCGATGAACTTACCAAATGTGGTAACCTGATTGTTCTTTCTTGCCAGATAGCCATCCAGGAAATCCGTGAATGAAGCAAAGGCAAATAAGCCAAGAACAATGATGTTCAATAACGGCAATGAAACAAAGCCGACATGATATACAGGCATTTCAATCCCTGCCTGTGCATATGGAAAAATCCAGACGATTACGATAATCGGAATCAATACCAGTCTTAATAAAGAAAGCTTGTTAGGTAAATTCATAATATCACCTCTCACTTTTGTTATTATAACATATTAAGAGTGGCAAGTAACATAAGCACATTGTTATTTTATCACATACTTGAAATTATTTCTAGTATATTAAAAAATAAAATAGCGACGTTCATCGCTATTATTAAATTGACTTGTAAGCCATGTTCTGTCCTGTTTCCAGGGGCAACTATTTATCTACGATTGCTCGTCCCTGATCTCTTCTTATTCGAGACTTCGGATTCCCCTACCAAATTTGGGTTTCTCACTTGCGGGGTTTACCTCGTTCCACCCTACAGGTTTCCCTGCAGGCTACGTCACTGTGGCACCTTAGGATGTCTTGTCCATGGTTTCCTTTAGGAGTTGACATCGCCGTCTACGCTCGGCTTTATTTATTATACCGACACAAACACTACTGTCATCACAGACAGTGTGAGCATGGACTTTCCTCTACGGAATGATCCGCAGCAGTTGCCCAGTCAATTTATTTCTTGTTGAATACTTCCTGCTCAAGTCTGGCAATTCTGCGTAAGATGTCGACCTGAGAAAGGCTGCTTGTAACCTGAGCGCTGGCATTGGTGCCTGCTTCCTCAAGTTTTCTGACCTTGGTTTCTAATTCGGTTATCTTGTTTCTGAGATTTTCCTTTTCATTTTCAGATCTTTCAAGCTGCTCTTTCAGTTCTGAAACGATCTGCTGGTAGGTATCGTAATCTCTGACAACGGAATCCAGAAACTGGTCTACTTCTACTGGAGAATAGCCTTTGAAATCAATGTTAAACTGCTTATTTAAAATTGCATCAATATCCAATAATAACATCTTGTCCGCCATTAAAGTATCCTCCCGTAGATTCCTCTTAAATTATACATCTTTATGTTCTTTCTTTTCAACAAAGAAATCCCCTTGCGGGGATTACATTTCTAGCACTTTTCCAGACGTTTTGCCGCTCTGTAAAGCCTTGATACATTCATGCGTACTCGGCTTCTTGGCAAGCTGCCTTTCTTCATCATGTTAAGTATTTCCTTATAGTCTGTTTTTGAACCAGGCATTACCAGATCACCGCTGGCTTTCGCAATTAAGCCGGCATTGATCATCTGATTCTTTGGATTTCTGAACATTATTCTGACCAGCCAGTCAGTCATGACCAAACCGTCATAACCCCATTCAGCTCTCAGAATGTCATGGATCAGGCCAAAAGACTGACAGGTATGCTCACCATTAATGAGGTTATAGGAAGTCATTAAGGCAACAGGATCACTGTTCTTAATGCATATTTCAAATGTTCTGAGATAGAGTTCTCTTAACGCTCTTTCAGATACACGGCTGTCGCTGTCATAACGGTTTGTTTCCTGGTTATTGGCTGCGAAGTGCTTGATGGTTACGCCACAGCCCTTGTGCTTCTGAACGCCATTTGTAACTGCTGCCGCAATTAAACCGCTTAATAACGGATCTTCAGAATAATATTCAAAGTTACGTCCGCATAGTACGTCTCTGTGAATGTTCAATGCCGGTGCCAGCCACAGGTCAACCTTGAACATCTTCATTTCCGTTCCAACGATATCACCGCATCTTTCAGCTAAGTCAACATTCCAGCTCTGAGCTATTGCGGTGCCGATTGGTAAGGCACTGGCGTACTGATAGTATATCTTCTGTTTCTTACTTACTCTTGGTATCATTAAGGTTCTGACAGTCTTCGGTAACATCTCCATCATGCTTTCAGGCAACGCTCCTGATAAACCCTTGGCTCCCTTTGAAGTCATGACATATTCTCTGTTCAATCTGATTCCTGCCGGGCCGTCTGCCATTATGATCGATGGTAAGCCCTTTTCCTTGAGAATATCAGTTGACTGACCGGCTGCCCCGGCTACTTCCTTGGCTGCGTTGCCAACGATACTTAAGGCACCTAAGCCGCCGGAGAACTGACCGACATTAGCCATAGCCAGCTGTTCATCAGAAAGATCCTGGGTGAAGAATTCAATCTTTTCATCAAGGTCGTATTTCACTGTTTCACTTGCAAGGCAATCTGGTGTCAGAGTAAATACGTTTGCGGTTTCATTTCCTTCTCTGTTATTACATTCACACTTGAAGTCCTTAAAGCCGGCATTGCCCATGACATTTCTGACATTTCTGACGACAATGTCATCCAGCAGGTTGATTTTGCCATAGACTTCGGTATTGGTACTGCAGTTGCCTACTCTGATGATGTAGTCGCCTCTTTCCAATACATAGGCCTGTTTTTCACTGTCGTAACTTGCCAGATCTGACAAATGGAAACAAGAACGTACGACCATTGTTTCCCCGCTCTTTAATTCATCGGTCTTATTGAACGCTGCCAGTTTCTGGTAAACCTTATCAAGCTTACCCTCCGGTTCACTGACATATATCTGAACTACTTCCTTACCATTATATTTACCAATGTTCTTGACATCAGTTTCTATTTCTACCAAATCATTGGTAACTTCCATGTGCTTGAAGCTTAATAAGAAGTCCGTATAGCCCAAGCCATAGCCAAATCTGTATAAAGGATCCTTTTTAACGGAATCAAAATACTTATAGCCTACATAAATGCCTTCCTTGTACAGAGTTTCCTTTGGATCGCCAAAGTCTCCCATGTGAGGATAGTCTTCATATCTTGCCCAGGTAGTAGATAATTTGCCGCTAGGATAGCTCTTTCCTAACAACAGGTCAGCTATGATGTTACCTGTTTCAGCACCAAGCTGAGACATTACCATGATATTATCAACAACATTGACATTGCTTAAGTCAACCGGACCGCCGGCATTGATTATGAGCATGAACTTCTTGTAACGGTTATTGAGGTCAAGAATGTCTCTGGTTTCACTGTCTGTCAGCTTATAGTCACCTTTTTCATTCTTACGGTCATTACCTTCACCGCTTATTCTTGAAAGTACGTAAATTGCAACATCACCTTCACCATTCATTGCCAGTTCATAGTCATGTTCAAGTCTGACAGCACCCATGGCCATCATGATGGCATTCTTATGCTGCTTCTTGGCTTCTTCCCTGATTGCATCTGAGAAAGCCTTGTTCGCTTCAATAACGGATTCATCATACTGTCTTAACCACTCCTTTGTAGTTACTTCAAAGCCAGCATCTTCCAAACCGTCTTCAATGTTAACGAAGGTATGTGAGTTTACTTCGCCACTGCCGGTACCGCCTTTGACTGTCTTACGGGCACCGTTACCATATAACGCTATCTTACAAGGTTCTCCTAATGGAAAATCCCCATTTCTCTTCAACAAAACACAACATTCAGCACCTATCTTTCTTAATTCGGAAAGATGCTTTCTTTCATATTCAAGTAACTCTGTCATTATATTAAACCTCTCATTATTATCTTAATTATATCATTAATGTTCCATGCAAAAAACACAGATTATAATGTCAGATATCTTAAGCTTTCTGTTCCTCATCCGATAACAAGTAACCGTTAAAAACTGCAAATCACATGATCTGTAGTTTTTTATACTCATCAACCATAAAATAAACGGGCTTACATAAGCCCGTCTTCATATAGTTTTTTCTGAAATTACATGCCTTCAACATTGTGATATACATGCTGTACATCATCAACGTCATCCAGCAGTCTTAGCAGTCTTTCAAACAGCATCTTGTCATCGCCATCCAATGTAACATAATCGTTTGGCAACATGCTGATTTCCAGAACGTCAAACTTCATTTCACCCTTGCTGGCTTCCAAGGCATCCTTGGCATTGTATAGATCCTTTGGATCAACGTATACTGTTACGCAACCATCTTCCTCTTCGATATCCTTGACATCTACTTCTGCCATCATCAGAATATCCAGAGTTTCATCCTCAGTGCCTTCAAACGACAGAATGCCGTTTGATTCATAATTGAATGATACGCTTCCTGACTGTCCCAAGTTACAGTGTGACTTGTTGAAACAGCTTCTTACCTCAGCCAGTGTACGGTTAGAATTATCAGACAGTGTATCTACGAGAATTGTAGAACCACTTGGTCCAAAACCTTCGTAACGGTTTTCGATATATGCTTCAGCGTTTCCACCCTTGGCCTTTTCAATGTTACGCTTGATAACATCAGCAGGTACCTGGTTAGCTTTTGCCTTTTCAATTACTCTTTTCAAAGCAACATTCATTGAAGGATCAGGAACACCACTCTTGGCAGCCATGTAGATTTCCTTGCCATAACGTGAATAAACTTTAGTTTTTGCTGCTGCAGTTTTTGCCATTGATGCTGCACGCACTTCATGTGCACGTCCCATAATAAATCTCCTCCTTAATGACTAAATAATTATACTCAAAACACTGAAAACTGACAAGACTTAACTGTCTCTGAGCACTGCCCCACGCTGTTTTCTGAGCTGGGTAATGATCTCCAGTTGTAATGGCTTGATGTCTTCTTCAGACAAGGTCTTATCAGCTGACTGATATACTACTTCAACTGCTACACTCTTCTGACCTAATGGAATGTTAGCGCCTCTGTATACGTCAAATATGTTAACTTCTTTAAGTAATTTGCCGGCGGCCTTCTTGATTGTTGAAGTGATCTGTTCAGCGGTTACTTCTTCATTTACTACCATAGCCAGGTCATAACTTACTGATGGATACTTGGCAATTGGTGTGAACTTGATTCTGGCTGGTTTTTCAGCGAATAAGGCTGACAAGTTGATTTCGCCCATTACATCCCTGCCTAAGTCATATTTCTTCATGCATAACGGATGAATCTCACCGATCTTGCCAATGAGCTTGCCGTTGATACAGACATCTGCACTCTTATTTGGATGCAGTAAGTTGTTCTTTTCATTGCTGACTGAGAATGTGATTCTCTTTTCATCATAGCCAAGCTTATCAAGCAGGCTTAATACGATGCCCTTCATTGTATAGAAGTCATTTGTTTCAGCAACGTTGTTCCATCTTGAAGAAGTTGTCTTTTCACTCATGATCATTGACAGATGCAACTCTTCAACATCTTCATCATTGTATACGTTGGCTAATTCAAACAAGCCATATTCTTCATAGCTTCTGGCTGCGTTATAGCTTGCTGTCTCTAAGATTGAAGGCAGTAATGAAGTACGGTAGTATCTTCTTTCTTCACTTAACGGATTGGCAATTTCAACTGCCTTGCCGCAGCTTAGGATTCCTTCATCAAGCTTTGCTTGAGAAACCAATGAATAAGTTATAACTTCACTTAAACCATGACCGTTCATCATGGCCTGAACCATTCTCTTCTTTCTGCCCAGTTCTGATAAGCCGCCCTGTACTGTTGGCATCATTGGCAAAGTAGAAACGATGTTGTCATAGCCTAAGATACGGATCACTTCTTCTGCTAAGTCCTGCCATACCTTTACATCTGTACGGTATGAAGGAATTGAAGTCTTAATGGTATCTTCATCGATCTTCTCAGGAGCGAAATCCAGTCTGGCAAATGTTTCAAACATCTGTTCAAAGCTGAAATGTGTTCCTAATAAACCGTTGATAGTCTTAACTGATGCATTGATAACAGTCTGCTTGTAGTCGTTTGTACCGCAGACAACTGTTTCTTCAACGCCGCTGGCATCTGCCAGTTCAAGTAATAACTGAACGCTTCTTTCAACTGCCTTATGACCTGCTAATGGATCAATGCCCTTCTGGAAATGAACGGCTGCCTCAGTATTGAGGTCAAGTCTTCTGGCTGTATTACGGATTGAAACGTTATTGAAACTTGCGGCTTCAATGATGATGCCCTTGGTTTCTTCATCGATCTTACTGTCATCGCCACCCATGATGCCGGCAATGCCAATGGCCTTACCGCCGGTAGTGATCATGATGTCGTTAGGTTCAATCTTATATTCGATGCCGTCAAGAGCTGTATAGATCTCATCCAAGCCTGTCTTGACTGTGATCTCTCTGTGTGGGATCTTGGCCAGGTCATAGAAGTGTAATGGCTGACCTGTTTCCAGCATTACGAAGTTGGAAATGTCAACAACGTTATTAATGGCCTTGATTCCGGCACTGTTAAGAGCAACTCTCAACCACTCTGGAGATGGCTTGATCGTTACGTGATTAATGATCTTGCCTTCAAATAACGGACACTTTTCCGTTTCTGAAGCAATCTTCAATGTTGCCGGTACTGTTTCCGTTTCATAGGCATAGTCAGGTAAGGTTACCTTCTTGTTTAATGAAGCTCCAACTTCCTTGGCCAATGACCACATTGCCAGACAGTCTGCTCTGTTAGGAGTTAAGGAAACATCATAGATGGTATCGTCAAGATGCAGGTATTCAAGAACATTCTTATTTCCTACAGGAGCATCTTCAGGTAAGATCTCAATTCCTGAAAGCTGTTCTTCGGTTAACTGCTTATTATCAACTCCAAGTTCAAGCAAGGCACAGATCATGCCGTCAGACTTCTGACCTCTGATGACACCTGACTTGATTTCCCCGCCAGGAAGCTTACAGCCAGGTAAGGCAACGATTACCTTCTGACCTGCTCTTACATTTGGAGCACCGCAGACGATCTGTCTAACTTCTGTACCGTCATCTACCTGACAGACATGTAAATGATCACTGTCAGGATGATCAATGCATTCCTTTACATAACCGATTACCAGGTCACTGGCTTCAGCCATCTTTTCAACGCCTTCAACTTCCAGACCGCTTCTGGTCATTATTTCTGCTAATTCATCAGGTGTAACATCTGATAAATCCATATACTGTTTTAACCAATTATATGTAACTCTCATGTCTGCACCCTCCTATTCAAAACGCTTATAGTTCTTTAAGAATCCTACATTGTTATTGTAGAAATTTCTGATGTCATCAATGCCGTACTTCAGCATGGCAACTCTTTCAACACCTACACCCAAGGCAAAGCCGCTGTACTTTGAAGAATCAATGCCGGCTTCTTCCAATACGTTAGGATGTACCATGCCGCTTCCTAAGATTTCGATCCAGCCTGAGCCCTTGCAGACAGGACAGCCCTTGCCACCACAGACATGACATGATACATCAATTTCCTGTGAAGGTTCGGTAAATGGGAAGTATGACTGTCTTAATCTTACTTCTCTTTCCGGGCCAAACATGCTTCTGGCCAGTAATTCAAGAGTTCCCTTTAAATCAGCCAGGGTGATTCCCTCACCTACTACTAATCCTTCGATCTGAGTGAACTGATGAGAATGAGTTGCGTCATCGTCGTCTCTTCTGTATACCTTACCAGGGCAGATTACCTTGATAGGCAGCTTATTGCCTTGTGCTTCAAGTACTCTCATCTGAATGGCAGTTGTCTGAGTTCTTAAAAGTCTCTTAACGTCAACATATAATGTATCCTGCATGTCACGGCTAGGATGATCATGTGGAATGTTGGCCTTTTCAAAGTTATATAAATCGTATTCAACTTCCGGTCCTTCAACTACTGAATAACCCATTGCGACGAAAATGTC